>JBKJOI010000441.1:0-9906 GCA_046595695.1 Haliangiales bacterium
GCTCGAGATCCGGGATGCGCGAGGCCACCCAGGCCGCCACCAGCAGGATGGGCGAGGCGAAGAAGAACAGCGCGCCGAAGTCATAGTGCGCGAACGCCCCGCCCAGCATGGGGCCGAACGACCAGGCCAGGTTGATGCCGATGCGCTGTAGCCCGAACGCCGCCACGCGCTGGTTCTCGGGCGCCAGGTCGGTCACGGCGGCGCCCGCGGCCGGCTCGAACATGGAGCGCAGCATGCCGTTCAGCACGATGAGCGCGCCCAGGGCGTGGATGCTGGCGCCCGCGCGCACCGCCAGCCCGAGCGCGATCATGTTGCCGGCGCGCAGGGTCAGCGCGGTGACCATGATGCGGCGCCGCCCGAAGCGGTCGGAGAGCTCGCCGGCCAGCCCCTGCGAGGCGGCCGCGACCACGCCGGCGATCACATAGATCACGCCCGCCGAGGCCGCGAGCACGCCGCGCTCCTTGACCAGCCACATGGCCATGAACGGCATCACGATGGAGAAACCCATCGTGTTGACGCAGCGGGTCGCCGCGATCGCCCAGATCCTGCGGTCGAGCCCCCGGTAGGGCTCGGTGAGGTGGTTCCAGAGGGAAGGCACGGCCACGAGCACCTGTGTTATAGCGGCCGGCGTCATGCAGATCGAGCTTCACCGTGAATACCGTTTCGAGGCCGCCCACCGCCTGCCGCGCCTGCCCGCCGATCACAAGTGCCACCGTCTGCACGGCCACAGCTTTCGCTTCGAGGTCATGCTGGCCGGTGCGGTCGACGAGGCCACCGGCTTCCTCATGGACTTCGGCGACATCGACGCGCTGGTCGAGCCGCTGCGCGCGCGCCTGGATCACTACTTCCTGAACGAGATCGAAGGCCTCGAGAACCCGACCTCCGAGCTCCTATCGCGCTGGCTGTGGGAGCGGCTGAGGCCCGTGCTGCCGATGCTCGTCTCGGTGACCGTGGCCGAGACCTGCGACGCCCGCTGCGTCTACAAGGGCCCGTGACGTAAGGGCCCCTGACGTGGCCCGCCGGTGACGTAGACTGCACCGATGAACGTCGCGCGCGTGCTCACGATCAACCTCTGGGGCGATCACGCGCCCCTCGATGCTCGCCTCGACGCGCTCGCCGAGCAGGTCGGGGCGCTCCAGCCCGACGTGGTGCTCGCGCAGGAGGTCCGCCGGGGCGACGGCCTGCCGCTAACCGCCGCGGTGCTCACGGCGCGCCTGGGCTCGGCGTGGACCGCGGAGTTCCAGCCGGCCACCATCGGACCGGCCGGCACCTGGGGCCCCGGCTCGTCGGCGGGCGAGGAGGGCCTGGCGGTGCTCTCGCCGCACCCGATCACCGAGGTCCGCGCCGCCGAGTTGCCCGACGTGCGCCACATGGATCGGCGCATCCTCATGTCGGCGCGCGTCGACGTGCGCGGCGTGCCGATCTACGTGCACACCACCCACCTGCACTGGCGGCTGGCCGACGGCATCGCGCGCGAGCGCCAGGTCGTGGCCGCGGACGAAGCGGCGCGCGCCTTCGCGCCCGGCGCGCCCGGCGTGCACGTGCTGGGCGGTGACTTCAACGCCGCGCCCGAGACCGACGAGATCCGCTTCCTGGTCGGCTGGCACACCCTCGAAGGCAAGCGCACCGTTTGGCAGGACGCGTTCGCGCGCGCGCAGCCGGGCGTGCCGGGCTGGACCTGGTCGGCGACGAACCCGTCGACCGACTGGATCGCGCACCTCGCGCGCGATCGCCGCATCGACTACCTGTTCGTGTCGCCCGAGCAGCGCGGCGGGCTCGGCCGCGTGCGGTCAGCTCGAGTGGTCCTCGACGCGGCCGACGCGCGCGGCGTCTGGCCGTCCGATCACTTCGGCGTGCTGGCCGAGATCGTCATCGGCTGAGGCCGGGCGGGCGAGCAGGTCCTGCGGTGCCGGCGTCTGCAGATAGATCAGCCGCTTGAGCTCGCGCCGCCCGCGCGTGACGGTGTCGAGCACCAGGCCGCAGACCAGGCTCAGGAACGCGAGCAGCATGATGGTCGCCGACAGGATCGCGGTCGGGAAGCGCGGCACCAGGCCGGTCTCGACGTAGGTGACGAAGACCGGGATCGACAGCCCGATCGACGCCAGCGCCAGCAAGATCGCGGCGAGGCTGAAGAACGCCATCGGCCGCTCGTTCTTGAACAGCGTCAGCATCACGCGCAGGATGCGGAAGCCGTCGCGGTAGGTGGACAGCTTGCTGGTCGAGCCCGCCGGCCGCGCAAAGTACGCGCCGTCGACCTCGGCGATGGGCAGGTTGAGCGTGAGCGCGTGCACGGTCAGCTCGGTCTCGGTCTCGAAGCCCGACGACAGCGCCGGGAACGACTTCACGAAGCGGCGCGAGAACGCGCGGTAACCCGACAGGATGTCGGTGAAGCGCTGGCCGAACAGGCGCGCCAGGAAGCCGGTCAGCATGCGGTTGCCCAGCACGTGCCCGGCCCGGTAGGCGCCCTGGTCCTTGTGCACGCGCTTGCCCACGACCATGTCGAGGTTGCCGTCGACGAGGCGGTCGATCATCTGCCGCGCCACGCTCGGATCGTAGGTCGTGTCGCCGTCGGTCATGAGGTACACGTCGGCGTCGATGTCGGCGAACATCCGGCGCACCACGTGGCCCTTGCCCTGGAGCGGCTCGAGGCGCACCACCGCGCCCGCCGCGCGCGCACGCTCCGAGGTCGCGTCCTTCGAGTTGTTGTCGTAGACGTAGATGGTCGCCTCGGGCAGCGCCGCGCGGAAGCCGGCGACGGTGTCCCGGATGGCGACCTCCTCGTTGTAACAAGGGATGAGGACGGCGATCCTGGGCGGGCGGGGTGGCAAGGCTTCGGCTCCCCGGCGAGAGTACGCGGGGGCTTGCCGCCGTGCTAGTACCTAGGGCTTCCATGCGCCACCCCTACGCGGACTTCGTCCACACCGTCGAGCGACCTTCGCGCTACCTGGGCGGCGAGTACCTGTCGGTGGTGAAGGACCCGAACGCGGTCGATGCGCGCGTGGTGCTGGCGTTCCCCGACACCTACGAGATCGGGATGTCGCACCTGGGCACCAAGATCCTCTACTCGATCCTCAACAAGCACCCGAAGATCGCGTGCGAACGGGCCTTCGCGCCCTGGGGCGACATGGAGGCGGCGCTGCGCGAGCGTGGGCTGCCGCTGGTCTCGCTCGAGACCGCGCGGCCGCTCGCCGACTTCGACGCCATCGGCATCTCGCTGCAGTACGAGCTGACCTACACCAACGTGCTCACGCTGCTCGACCTGGGCGGCGTGCCGCTGCGCGCGATCGATCGCAAGGACTCGGATCCGCTGGTGATCGGCGGCGGCCCCACCGCCACGCACCCCGAGCCGGCGGCGCCCTTCTTCGACGCGTTCTTCATCGGCGAGGCCGAGGCGCAGCTGCCCGGGCTCATGCTCGAGTGGGCGGCCATGCGCCGCGCCGGGCGGCCCCGCCTCGACGCGCTCGCCGAGCTGGCCTCGCGCTACGCGCTCTACGTGCCGGCGCTCTACGATGTAAAGGAGGACGCCGACACCGGCTTCCTGGTCGTCGACGTCGATCATCCAAAGGATCCGCGCGTGCCCGGCCGGGTGCGCCGCACGGTCATCGAGGATCTCAACCAGTACCCGTTCCCGACCGACACCCCGGTGCCCTATGCCGAGGCGGTCTTCGATCGCGCCGCGGTCGAGATCGCGCGCGGCTGCACCGAGGGCTGCCGCTTCTGCCAGGCGGGCATGATCTACCGGCCGGTGCGCGAGCGCAGCCCCGAGGCCATCGTCGAGGCCATCTTGGGCGGCGTGAACAACGGCGGCTACGACGAGACCTCGCTCACCTGCCTGTCGACCGCCGACTACTCGTGCGTGACGCCGCTGGTGAAAGAGGTCATGTCGCGGCTGCGCCAGAAGAAGGTGGCGCTGGGCGTGTCGTCGTTGCGCGCGTACGGCCTGAACGAGGAGCTGCTCGACGAGATGGCCTCGGTGCGCGCGACCGGGCTGACCTTCGCGCCCGAGGGCGGCACGCAGCGCATGCGCGACGTCATCAACAAGAACGTCACCGAGGAGCACATCCGCGACTCGGCCGAGCGCGTGTTCCGCAAGGGCTGGAGCCGGCTCAAGCTCTACTTCATGATCGGGCAGCCCACCGAGACCGACGAGGACGTCGACGGCATCGTCGCCACCGGCGTGCGCATGCTGCAGATCGGCAAGAAGCAGATCGGCGGCACCGCCGAGGTCACCGTCTCGGTCTCGTCGCACGTGCCCAAGCCGCACACACCCTTCCAGTGGGCGGCGATGGACTCGCTCGACGAGATCGCGCGCAAGCAGAAGCTCCTGCGCGACGCCGCCAACGCGGCGCGCCCGAGCCCCAAGCTGCGGATGCACGACAAGGGCATCAGCTTCGTCGAGGGCATCGTGGCGCGCGGCGATCGGCGCGTCGCCGACGTGATCGAGCACGCCTGGCGCGAGGGCGCGCGCTTCGACGGCTGGGACGAGTGCTTCGACCTGGAGCGCTGGCAGCGCGCGATCGCGGCCTGCGGCGTCGATCCGCACCGCTACCTGGGCACGATCCCGGTGCGCGCGCGGCTGCCCTGGGACCACATCGACGTCGGCCTCGAGGACGGTTTCCTGGCGGGTGAGTACCGCAAGGCGCTCAAGGACCGGCTGTCGCCGCCCTGCGGCAAGCCGCTCGGCTCGCTCCTGCACCACACCAACCTGGCCGAGGCCGAGGCCGATCCGCGCCGGCTGGTCTGCTACGACTGCGGGGTCGCCTGCGACCTGACGCGCATGAAGGCGGAGCGCAAGGAATACCTGGTCCAGCTGGGCGCGCGCGAGCCCGCGCCCGCCAAGCCGCCCGTGGTCGTCGACACCACCGCCGCGCCGCGCAAGGCCAAGAAGCACGAGCCCGCGCCGCAGTTCACCCAGGGCGAGGGCAACCGCTACCGCCTGCGCTTCACCAAGCTCGGTCGCACCGCGTTCATCTCGCACCTGGACTCGACCCGGCTCTTGCAGCGGCTGTTCCGGCGCGCCGATGTGCCGGTGCTGTACTCGCTCGGCTTCCACCCCAAGCCGCTCATGGTCTTCGCACCGGCGCTCGGCCTGGGTATCCCTTCGCTGGGCGAGATCGTCGACGTGCGCGTCGACAACGACGACACGGCCGAGGCGCTGGTCGCGCGGCTCGCGCAGGTCTCACCCGAGGGCATGGCCATGATCGCCGGGCGCAAGCTGCCCACCGGCGCCGCCGCGCTCCCCAAGGTGATCCAGGCGGCCGACTGGCTGATCGCGCCCGCGCCCGACGGCATGCGCATGGACGTGGACCGTCTGGCGCGCCTCGCCGAGGCGTTCATGGCGCGCGGCGAGGCGCCCGTGGTCCGCAGCGCGCACGGCGACCACGCGAGTCGCACCATAGACGTGCGCAAGTACGTCCTGTCGATCGCGCCCGCCGACGAGGCCATGGCGCAGAAGCTCGCGCTCGCGCTGGAGTGGGGCGATCCGAACGCCGCGCCACCCGCGATGCTGGTGGCGCGCGTCTACGCCGCCGCCGACGGCTCCGCGCGTCCGTCCGAGCTGGTCACGGCGCTCGGCTTCGGCCGCGCCGAGATCGCGCGCCTCGGCCTGGTGGGCCTCACGGCGTCGGGCGAGGCCTACGATCCGCTGGATCCTCCGCCGGTCGCGCATGTCGCGCCCGCCGTCGCGCGCGTCCCCGTGGCGCTGTCAGTCGACTGAGTCCACCCGCGCGACCGTGTCACTCGCAGTCGCCGTCTTCCGCCGGCTGCTCGCTCACGTAGCCCGGCTCGCCGTCGTAGCTCCAGGTGTCGGCGCAGGTGCTCAGGCGGCGCGCCTTGTCCTGGTCGAGCACGCGGAAGCTGCGGGCCGCGGGGTCGAACTCGACCACCCAGAAGTTGTCGGTGTCGTAGCGCGTCGCCGCGATCAGGTAGTGCGGGAACGGCAGCGCGTCGACGAAGTCGATCCAGCGGTGCGTGTGGCCGGCGAGCGCGAGCTCGAGGTTGTCGGTGGCGTGGCGCGTGAGCACGGCCTCGAGGTCCGGGTTCGGGCCCTCGGGATCCTCGTTCGCCTGGGTGAACTCGATCGAGTAGTGGAACATCACCGCGGCGGGCAGGCCGTCCGAGAGCTGCGCGTCGATCCAGGCCAGCTGCTCGGCGCCGTACGAGGCGTAGAAGGTGTCGCAGATGGGGTTGCCCGGCTCCCAGGTCGGGCCGAGCTGGCTGTTGGCGAGCACGAAGCGCCAGCCCTTGTGATCGACCGCGTGGTAGGGCTCGGTGGCGAAGAAGTCGCGGAACAGCTCGTGGCTGAACTCGCGCGAGACGTAGGCGCCCTCGTCGCAGCCGATGTCGTAGTCGTGGTTGCCCCAGGCGATATGGTAGGGGACCTCGAGCTCGGCCAGGATGTCCTGCAGGTCGGAGAAGGCGGTGCGCTCGCTGTCGTAGTAGGCGCGCTCGGTCGAGTAGTACGGGTTGTGCATCACGTCGCCGAGCATGAAGACCAGGTCGGGCCGCGGCTCGATGGCGTTGATGCGCCGGACGACCTCGCGCAGGCGATCCTCGGTCTTCACGATGCTGGTGTTGTCGAGCCCGGGCGACTCGCTGCAGCACTCGTATTGCGGCCCGGTGATGTGCGTGTCGGCGATGAAGACCGCGCGGAACTTGCCGCCTTGGGCGGGCGGGGGATCGTCGGCGGAGGAGCCGCAGGCAGGGAGAACGAGAGCGGATCCCAGGAGCAGGAGTGCAGCGAAGCGCATGGCGGCGGATGGTACGCGCGCCGTGTGCCGCTGGTGTGACGGTTGCGTCGCGTCGGGAGATTTCGCCGGGAGCGCTACGCCGACTGCAGGATGCTGAGGCCGCCGCCGCGCTTGGTCGCCGCGAGCTCCTTGGACGTCATCACGCGCTTCTTCGGCCCGGTCGGCTCGGCGCCGTGTGCCTTGAACGCCTTCTTCCAGGCGGCGAACGTCCCACCGCCCCGCCAGGCGTCGAGTGCCGCGAGCCCGGCGCGGTGGTCGCCCTGCGCGAGCATGTACTCGACCCATGCCCAGCGCGCCGACGTGGGCCTGACGACCACGCGGCCCTGCAGCCCGCGCCGCAGCCGCTCCAGGCGATCCTCGACGACGGCGATGCCTGCGAACTCGGTGCCGTCGAGCGGGGTGTTGCGCTTGGCCACGAACGGCGCGACGCCGAGCGCGACGCGCGGGTGCACCTTCTGCAGCTCGAGCGAGAAGCGGATGAGCTCGTCGATGTCGTCGTCGGTCTCGGTGGGTACGCCGACCATCATGTAGACCTTGAGCGTCTTGAGCCCGTGCACGTTGGCGAGCTCGGCCGAGCGCAGCAGGTGCCGCTCGTAGGTCTTGCGCTCGATCACCGCGCGCATGCGCTCGCTGGCGCCGTCGGCGGCGACCGTCAACGTGCGGTAGCCGCCGCGCGCGAGCAGGCCGACCAGGTCGTCGGTGAGCCGGTCGGCGCGCAGCGACGAGATGCCGACCTCGCGGCCGCCGTCGACGACGCCGCGCACGATGTCGGCGATGTGCGGGTGGTCGGTGACCGCGGCGCCGACCAGGCCGACGCGCCGCGCCTGCCCGGGGATGCCGCCCAGGATCTTGTCCACCGGGATGATGCGCATGCCGCCGTTCGTGGACCGGCGCATCACGCAGTAGGTGCAGCCGCGCGAGCAGCCGCGCGCCGCCTCGGTGAGGAACATGTTGGACAGCTCGGTGTCGCGCGTGATCACGACCGAGCGCGCCGGCAGCACCGAATCGTGCGCCTGCGCCACGCCCGGCACGTCGTCGCCGTGGATCGACGGCACGTAGAAGCCGCTGCGCGAGGCCAGCCGGGCCAGCAGCGACGCCCGCGCGCCCGCGTCGCCGCGCGCCGCGCCCGGCGAGCCCGACAGCTCGCGCGTCAGCTCGACCACCAGGTCCTCGCCCTCGCCGAGCAGGATCACGTCGCAGTACGGTCCGAGTGGCGCCGGGTTCGAGAAGGTGAGCGGCCCGCCGCCGACGACCAGCGAGTACTCCGAGCCGCGCTCGGCGGCCAAGATCGGGATGCCGGCGAGATCGAGGCAATCGGCGACGCCGGTCAGCTCGAGCTCGTAGGCCACCGAGAAGGCGATCACCGGGTAGTCGCCGATGGGCGCCTCGCGCTCCAGCGTCAAGAGTGGCGCGCGCGCCGCCCGCTGCGCTATCGGGTCGTCGGGCAGCATGGCGCGATCGGCCGCGACGTCGGGTAGCGAGTGCAGGAGGCCGTAGATCGCCTGGTAGCCCAGCGACGACATGGCGGCCCGGTACGGCGACGGGTAGACGAGCGCCCACCTCTGCGCGGCTTCCTTGCGCAGGGTGCCGATTTCGGCCGCCACCCGTTCACGCTGGGCGGCGAGGAGATTCCAGGATGAAGACATGTTGGTTCGGTACGAAGGCGCGATTCTGGTGCGGATGGACAGGAAGTCAAGATCTGGCGGACACCATCGCCTTGAACCGCCCCATGACCCCCGCAGCGTCGGGGCAGTCCTCGGCGCCGGCGCGTAGCTCGGCGGCCCGTTCCGGCTCCAGCTCCGGGTGGTCTGCTTCGATGTAACCGGCCATGATCACACGCGAAAACTCGGGATGAAACTGCACGCCCCAGGTGTGCTCGCCGACCGCGACCGCCTGCAAGGTGGCGGCGTCGTTGCCCGCCAGCACGCGCACCTCGGGCGGGCAACTCGTCGGATCGATGATGTCGCGGTGCGTCAGGTTGGCCCGCAGCCGCCCCGCGAGCCCGGCGGGCCCCGCGAACATCGGGTGGCGCAGGCCCTCGTCGGTGAGCTCGATCTCGCGCGAGCCGACCTCGCCGCCGCAGGGATTCTCGACGACCCGTCCGCCGAACGCGTGGCCGATGAGCTGGTGGCCGAAGCAGACCCCGAGCAGCGGCGTGCCGACGTCGTGGGCGCGCCGGACCAGCTCCGCCGCGTCGTCCATCCAGGGCTCGAGCTCGGCCATGGCCAGCGACGCGGCCGAGCCGGTCACGACGATGCCTGCGTAGTCGCGCGCGTCGGGCCACCGGGCGCGCGCGCGCGCCTCGGGCCGCCCGTCGACGAGCGCGAGCGGACCCTGCCAGACGCGCTCGAACCACTCCCTGTAGCGGCCCAGAGGCGCGGGCATCGACGCGGGTGCCTCGCCGAGCTGCAGGAGCATCACGCGGTCGGCTCGGGGCACCCAAAAACTGTAGCGTACAGAACGAAGCCTTGGCGTCAGTCATGCGTACAATTGCCAGGATGTCCTCGGTCCGACGTTTTCTCGTCCCCGCTGCCCTCGTGACGCTCGCGGCCGCCCAAGTGGCGCTGGCCGCACCCGCCGCGGGCCGGCGGACGGCGCCCCGCGATCGCGAGCGCATCCAGCGCGTCCACAAGGGCAAGGTCTCCGAGCTCCTGCACATCTACTGGGCGTCGCCGCTGTCGCAGTCGGAGGTGCTGGTCACGCCGTACCTCGAGCCGACCACGACCGGCGCCGAGTTCGAGATCGTCGATCAGAAGGGTTACGTCGGACGGGCCCGCGTGCACCACGTCGAGGTGATCCAGGGTGGCTGCAACGACGTGCGTTTCCACAACGGGACGGCCACGATCCAGGGTGGCCAGGGGACCCAGACGGTGATGGTGGCGCTGCCGGTGTCGCGGCGCGATCTGTCGCGCGCACGCGTGCTCATGCCCGAGGAGCTGCTCGACGCGCCGCGCCTCGAGCAGCGCAAGTACCCCGACATCGGCCTGGATCTCGACGGCAACGGCGTCGCCGATCTCATCCGCTACTACTACGACTGCCCGCCGCCGCCCGGCGCGAAGTACTCGTACGGCTACTGCATGGACGTGCTCGCGCGCGACAAGGGCGGCGCGTGGAAGCTGCACGAGACCGTGGTCGTGCCGGAATGTTACTGACAGCG
>JBKJOI010000589.1:0-5867 GCA_046595695.1 Haliangiales bacterium
GCGGTCGCGCGCATCGGCCCGGTCACGCTCGACTGGCTCGCGCGCCACGGCGCCGAGTACGACGAGATCCACTTCGGCAAGCCGTGGGCCGACGTGGATCTCGTCGTACTCGGCGCCGTGGCGCGCGAGCCAGTCGAGCGTGACCGGGCCGATGCGCGCGACCGCGAGCCCGACGTTGCCCTCGCAGGTCTTCATGTGTCGCGCGGTGAACAGGATGACCACGTGACCGGCGGCGCGCAGCGCGCGCAGCTTGTCGATGGCGCCCACGACCGGGGCGAGATCGGCGTACGTCTGGCCGGGCTGCTTGAGCTGGCAGACGACGCCGTCGAGATCGATGCAGATCCTCATGTGAGGCACTCGTCCAGGAGCTGCAGCGCGCGCACGTACATGGCGAGCTGCCGTTGCGGGTTGTCGTAGTGCAAGGCGGGCATGCTCGCGAACAGGAGCGCCGCGATGAGCGTCACGTCTCGGCGCTCGTGCGCCCCGCCGCTGCCGCCGCTGCCGCCGCCGCCGTTGAAGAACACGCGCGCGAAGCGGTCCTCGATCTCGCGGTGCGCCGCGGTGGCGCGGATCGACAGCTCGACGCGCGTGCCCTCGATGGACACACGGAAGAGATCGTTGGTGATGAAGTCGTACAGCCCGTGCACCGAGTGCCACAGCTTGGCCACGTCGTAGCGCGGATCGCCGTAGATGCCGACGCTGCCGAAGCTACCGCGCGGGTCGATGAGCTTGCAGATGCGCGAGCGCAGGTCGTAGAGGATGTTCGACAGGCACAGGTCGCCGTGCACGACCCCGCCGCGCACGTCGCGCTCGAGGCGCTCGGCCTCGGCCTCGATGCGCGGCCACAGGAGCGCCAGGTTCGGCATGCTCTTGCCGTTCACGATGACCTCGCCCTCGTGGCGCACCAGCGCCGCGAGCTCGGGCGAGCACTTCATGCCCTCGAGGCGGCGGCGCGTCTTGCCCACGTACATCTCGCGCACCGCACCGGCCGGCAGCGGGCGCGCCTGCTTGCCGAACGCGCCGGTCACGATCTCGGCCAGGTGCGCGAACACGCGCTGCCAGACGCCCGGATCGACGTTCTCGAACAGGAACACTTCGGACAGGGTCGGGTAGCCGTAGTACTCCATGACCGCCCACGGGTCGTTCCAGTCGGTCGAGTAGTCGATGAGGCGCGGGAAGAGCACCGCGAGCTCGGCGGGCAAGAGGCGCAGATAGTTGATCTCGTTGATGAACTTTTCGCTGTCGCGGCTGCGCTTGGTGATCGTGCCGAGCACCGGGTCGATCTTGAGCTCGTTGAACGCGCGCGCCTGCAGCAGCGCCTGGTGCGAGCGCGCCTGCATGTCGGCGTTGCCGCAGTCGAGCCAGCTGCCTGCGCGCACGGCGTGCACCGGGGTCTCGGCGTGGACGCGCTCGAGGATGCCGGCGAGCTCGGCGCGCTTGCCCACCGCCTCGGCGCTGGCCACGGTGGCGCGCGCCGCCCGCTGGAGCGCGGCCGCGTCGGGAAAGTGGTAGACACCGATGAGCGCCTCGAGCGGCCCGCGTAGCCCGGGCTCCTTGTCGCGCAGGCGCTGGATCACGCCGTTCGCGCCGCTCTCCGCGATGCACCAGCGGTACGAGTCCTCGACCGGGTGGGTGAGCACGAAGGGCGACGTCCCGCCGCTGGTGAGCCGCGTCGGGTCGGCGAGCTGGAAGTGCGTGTCGCCCAGGACCACCAGCGCGCCGCGCGTGTCGACCGCCTCGGCGAGCTCCATGACCGTGCGCCCGACGCCGCCGTCGCGTGACGGCGTCACGAAGCGGATGTCGCAGTCCTGCCCGAACGCGCAGTCGACGAAGTCCTCGACGAACATGCCGCGGCGCGCGACCGCGACGACGAACTTGCGCAGGCCGAGCGAGCGCAGGTAGGACAAGGTCCAGTGGATCACCGGGCGCCCGCCGACCGGGATCATCGCCGGGCACGCGATGTTCGACAGCGCGAGCAGCCCCTCGGGCACGCGGCCCGCGGCGGGGATGAGCACGGTCAGGTCAGCGGGGGTCACGGGACCATCACTCGCACCGTCGAGATCGGAGCCGTCGTGGGCCGGATCTGCAGGCCAGCATCCATCAGTCCTTGCTTGAGCGCAGGCACCGTCATGAGCTTGAAGTGGAGCATGGTACCCAGGGCTGCCCCGCTCGCCCCTGCGTCTCGCAGCGCCGCCAAGACATGCGCGGTGCTGCTCGGGCCGCCGCTGGCGATCACCGGAATCGGCACGGCCTCCGCTACCGCCCGGGTAAGTTCCAGGTCGTAGCCCTTGCGCATCCCATCTTCATCGATCGACGTCAGCAGGATCTCGCCCGCGCCGCGGTCGCAGACCTGTCGGGCCCATTCGACCACGTCCAGCCCGGTGGGCTCGCGCGCGTTCTCGATCAGCACGGTCCACTTCCCGGGGGCCAAGCGCTTGGCCTCGATGGCGGAAACCGCGCACTGGCTACCGAACGACCGCGCGACCTCTGTAAGCAATTCCGGCCGGCGCACGGCGGCAGAGTTGAGCGTCACCTTGTCGCCCCCGAGCCGCAGTACCTCGGCCACGTCGTCGAGCGTACGGATGCCCCCCCCGACGGTGAGCGGAATGAACACTTCCTTTGCGGTGCGTTCGACCACCGGCAAGGTCTTGTTACGGCCGTAGAGGGTCGCCACCGTATCGGTGAAGATGATCTCGTCGATGCCCTGGGCGGCGTAGTGCCGTGCCATCTCTTCCGGACGCCCAACGACGCGTAGCCCTTCGAGGTGCATGCCACGCACCACGTTGTCGCCCTTGATGTCCAGACGCGCTATGAGACGGTAGGTCACTGGGTACTCGGAGGTAAGGCTACGACACGCGGTGCTTGAGGATCCACTGGTCGCCCTGCTTGTCCCACAGATGCGGCGAACGGTGGCGATCGATGGCCTCGCGGAACTGTTCCTCGCTGATGCCGATGTACTCGAGGAACTCCTGGTAGTGCTTCTTGGGGAACTCGCCATCGTACTTATGGATGAGCGCGACTGCCTCCTCGCGAGTGATGTGCCCGTCGCGGATCTCGTGCGCTGCATCGTTCATCGCGCGTCCCTGACCGAACTTGATGAACATCGTGTAGTAGTGAAATCCGTCGATGCGGTCATCGATGCTGGCGTACTTGGAATAGGTGCCCTCGGAACGCTCGGGGTTGGGCTCGAAGCCGGTGTTCTCGACGGAGTAGTAGTAGTTCTCCTGCGGCACCCAGCGGTGATAGAAGCTCATGTAGTGGATGTGCATGCCCATCCGCTCGGCATCCTCGTGGGGGATGGGCCGGTAGGGCTCCAGATCAGCGGTCTCTACGCCGTGTTGGACGAGCTCGTCCTCGTGCACGCCGCCGAAGTAGTACTTCTGTCCCGGCTGACCGGTGTAGTGCGCGCGGTCCATCAGGGGGCTCTGCGTCTCGCTGAGCTTGTTGTGGTACTCGGCCTGATTCTCGCCATACATGAGCAGCGGGATGCCGTACTGCAGCGCGACGCGCGGCGCGCAGTTCTTCTGCCCGATGATGAAGGGCTGGAAGGGGTTCAGCAGGTTCAGGAACGCGAGCCGCGTGAGCGTCGCGTGCACCTGCGGGTTGGGCGTGAACAAGATGTTGTCGAAGCCGCCCTTGCGCAGCCACTGCTGAAAGTTTTTCCAGCCGATGTCGGTGTAAATATGGGGTGACCAGGTGACCGTCAGCGGGTGCATGCCGTAGCGCTTCTTGAGCACATGCGAAACGTAGGCGCTGTCCTTCCCGCCGCTTCCAGGCACGATCACGTCGAAGGTGTGCTTGCGGCGGTGCTGATCGAGCAGGGCCACCAGCCGCTCCTCGCGCTCCTTCCAGTCGATGTTCGGCTTGATGTCGACCGCGTACTTGCAAGCGTGGCAGATGCCGTCGTCATCAAACGCGACCGTCTCGATGCGTGTCGTGCGCTTGCGCAACTCGGGTGAGGTGGACGGACGCTGGTTCGACATCACGCACGTCTTGCAGAAGATGACCTTCTCCGGCAGTCCGTGCAGGACCTGGGGTTGCGTATTGCTCATGGGCTCCACCGACAGAAGTTGCCGAGCAGTTGTAGACCAGGCTGGTCCGACTTCTCGGGGTGAAATTGGCAGCCAAAAATGTTGTTGCGCGCCACCGCGGCCGTGAAGGAGACGCCGTGGCTGACGCGCGCCGCCACATGGCCGGCATCGGCGCAGTCGAGGAAGAAGGAGTGCACGAAGTAAAAGTGCGCGTCGTCGGGAATGCCATCGAAGAGCGCGTGCGGGGAGCGCTCGAGTGGCGCCCAGCCGATGTGGGGCAGCTTGAGGCGCAGGTCCGACGGCAACGGTATCCGACGCGTGACGCCACCAATCCACCCGAAGCCGGGGTGATCGCCAAACTCCTCGCCGCGGTCCGCGAGCACCTGCATGCCGACGCAGATGCCCAGGAACGGGGTGCCGCGCGACACCGCATCGGAGATGGGTCCGAGGACGCCGCGCTCGCCCATCTTTCGCCAGCACTCACCAAAGGCGCCCACACCCGGCAGCACGAGCCGCTCGGCACCGCGAATCGCATCGGCGTCGGAGGTCAACCGGACGCGCTGACCGTGCCCTGCGACGCGTTCCAGAGTGTTCTGCATGGAGCGCACGTTGCCAGCACCGTAGTCGATGACGACGATGTCACCCACGGCCGTGCGCCTCCAGGAGCTCTACGAGCCGATCGACGGCGACGCCGGTGGCGCTACCAAGATTCGCGTAGTGCTCGGCGGCGTAGCTTCGCGCCGCCGAGTCTATATCCGGGGATGATTCTCCCCTCCATGCGCGCTGGGCCTGGTGGGCCAGCGCGGCAGGGTCGGGAGCGACACGCGTGCAGCGACGCTCCAGGAACTCGATGCCGGAGGGAATCGGCCCCGCGACGACGCTGATGACCGGAACGCCGACCACCATCGCATCCAGCGCGGACGTCGAGTACAGCGTGACCAGGGCGCGAGCTGCCTTCAAGTACTCGAAGATGTCCGAGCCGAAGCGGGCGCGGTCAGCGACCACGAGCTCGACGCGCGCGTGAGGCCAGCGAGCGGCCGCGCGCGCATAGTGCTCCGGGCGATCCTTGCGATGGAGCTTCACGACCCAGCGGATCTCGGGAGCCGCCGCCGCGGCCTCGTACATCCAGTCGACAAACCTCAGGTGGGTCTCGAACGAGACCTGGTCGCCTGGTCCGCTGGTGGCGACGAGCACGCTCGGCTCGTGCGCGCCGCTGCGGCCGCGCACCCGATCCATCCTGGGAGCGCCGGTCACGGCGATCCTCGTCGCATCGACGCCACAGCTCCGCAGGGCGCGCCGGCTCGGCTCGCCCCAGGCACACACGAGGTCCACTGCGCACTCCTGCCAGACCGGATCGTCGGGAAAGATCGACCCGTGCTCGAGCGCCGCGCTAGGAATGCCACGAGCACGCGCCAGCAGGGCGGCAACCCTGCCTTCCATTGTGTAGGGGTTGCCGGCCAGCACCAATTGCGGGCGCAACGAATCAAAAAGTTGTGCGAGCCCTGCCGCGGTGCGCAAGAGACCCTCAAGTTCGCCGGCCAGGACATCCGCGCTCGCCGCAGCAAGGGCAGCGCGCTCGCCTCCGGTGAAAGCGTCGGCGTCGACTCGAACTAGCATGTGCTCGAGCATACGCAGGAGCTGCCGCGTTGCCAGCGGCCCGGGTGCGCGCCGGGCCGCTGAATCGCAGATCAGCGCCACCTCGAAACCATGGGCGCGGATAGCCGGTGCCATCCCCGGATCTGGCAACGCGAAGGCCACCCGCATGCCGCGCTCGCGGAGCGCGGTCGCTACTGGCAGCTGGTCGACGACGTGCCCGGCCATGCGCGGCACCGCCAG
>JBKJOI010000286.1:0-2763 GCA_046595695.1 Haliangiales bacterium
ACAGTGTGAATCTCGGACACATGATGAACGGCATCGCCGAGGAACCTGATCAGGGAGGCGCGGCAGATCTGCCGCGTTTCGCGGCGACGTCTGCGAGGCCAAAGCGATCGAGAATCACGAACGGTGATTTAGGGCGGCTGGCGACGGAGCGATCTGGCTCAGGTCCCCGCCGGCAGGTGATCCAGCGACACGAACGCCGCGTCGAGCACCGAGAGCATCTCCGCGGCGGTCGCGAACCGCGCTTGCGCGCGCTTCTCGAGCGAGCGCCGAACCAGGCCCTCGACCTCCGACGTCAGCCACGGCAGCGGACCGGCGAGATCGCGTAGTTCGGGCGCAGGCTGCGAGACCTGCAGACGCATGAGGGCCATGGGATCCGCGGCTTCGAACGGCCGGCGCCCGGTGAGCATCTCGAAGAGCATCGCGCCCAGTGAATACAGATCGGCGCGACCATCGACCACGCGTCCGAGCGCCTGCTCGGGAGCCATGTACGCCGGGGTCCCGAACACGACGCCGGTGCGTGTCAGGCGCTCGGCGCCGATGTCGAGCGCCGCCTCGCCAACCAGCTTCACCAGCCCGAAGTCGAGCAGCTTGACCAGCTCGTACGCAGCGCCCGGTGCTCCGGCGGTGCTCAACATGACGTTCTCTGGCTTGAGATCGCGGTGCACGAGGCCCTGCGCGTGCGCGTGACCGAGCCCTTCCAGGATCTGCCGCGTGATCACGAGCGAGCGCCGGATACCGAGCGGCCCGGTATCCAGCGCCTTGCGCAGGGAAACGCCCTGCACGAGCTCCATGGCCATGAAGAGGTGCCCGTCTTGGTGGCCCAGGTCGAGCATCTCGACGATGTTGGGGTGATCGAGGAGGTTCGTCGCCATCGCCTCGCGCCGAAAGCGCGCGACGATCTCGTCGGCCTTGGGGATGTCGGGGAGCAGGGTCTTCACCGCGACGTTGCGCCCGGTGGGTAGATGCACGGCCTCGTACACCGCACCGATGCCGCCGAAACCGAGCAACGACAGGATTCGGTAACGACCGGCCACGACCGTGCCACGCGGCAGTTCACCGGAGCTGCTCTGGCTCTGGGGCGTGCCCTGCTGTGCGTCGTTCGCGTCGCGCATCGTTCAACCTCGCCGTATCTTAGGCCTTCCCGCGCGCCTACGAAATAAGCCGCGTACTGGCGCCACTGGCGAGATGCGCGAGAGCCAGGCCGTGTGGGGCGGTAGACGTCGTGGTAGTCCTTCCGGTCGAGCCAGCCGAGCTCGGCGGCCCTTGCCAACCTTTAGATCCGCCCCCGTCAGGTGCCACAACTCGGGTAGATCGGCAGCGATCTGGTCGCACGAGGTCACCCGGCGCGAACTCACCGGATGCGTACGATCGCGAATCTTCGGCTTCTCGGCGGAAATCCACGCCCCGGGTAGCTCGCGCGACGACTTCGGCGACAGGAATGGCACGCACCAGTCGCGCCGGCACAACACCGAGTGGCGTCGGCGGTCTAACGATGCGGTCGGCTGGTGGTCAGCTACGCGGCGCGGCGGTGATAGAGGGCGGTTGCGCTCGTCGCGCTCGGGTCCAACCATGGCGGCCAGGGCCGCGGGCAGGTCGCCCGGGATGCTCAGCGACGAGCGCACGGCCAGCTCGAGGTCGCGCGAGGCCGCGCCGCCGGCGTTGTCCCGCACCGAGACCGACACCGTGAAGAGTCCGGCCGGCGGACGCTAGCAGAGGCGCCACTCCCGGGCAGTGCCGGACGTCACACGGATCGTGCGGCAGCGTATCGTCGACCACGCCTGGTTGTGGGCCTGCGCCGCGGGCGCGCCGTGGCGGTCGCCGCTCACGGGCCGGAGAGGACGATCTTGCCGCGCACGCGCCCGGACATCAGATGGTCGAGCGCGTCAGCGACCTGGGCCATCGGAAAGACCCGATCGACGTGCGGCGTGAGGCGCCCATCGGCGAGCAGCGCGGCGAGCTCGGCCATGGCCGAGGGCTTGTCGATCGACACGGCGCGCATGCCGCGGAGCTGGCGGACGAACAGCGAGCGCAGCATGAGCCCGATCGCCTGGGGCAGGAGCCCGAGCCATCGGCGCATGCCGCGGCCGTAGTGGTCGTGGCCGATGAGCACGTACTGCCCGTCGGGCGTGAGCGCGCGCCGGCACTCTTCCACCGGGTGGTTGCCGGGCACGTCGAAGATGAAGTCGTAGCGCTCGGCCGCGCGCGTGAAGTCCACGCGTGTGTAGTCGATGACGTGATCGGCGCCGAGCGCGCGCAGCAGGTCGAGCTTGTCGGGGGCGTCCACGGCCGTCACGTTGGCGCCGCGCGCGCGGGCGAGCTGCAGGGCGATCGAGCCGACGCCGCCGGCTGCGCCGTTGACCAGGACCTTCGCGCCCGGCGGCGCGCCCGCCAGCCCGCGCAGGTTCATGTGCGCGATCAGCCCCGAGGTCGGCACCGCGGCGGCCTGCTCGAAGGTCACGTTCGGCGGCTTGCGCGCGAGCCCGGTCTCGGGCGCCACGGCCAGCTCGGCGAAGGCGCCGCCGTTGGTCCACTGGTGGCCGCGCAGGGTCTCGCCGAAGACCTCGTCGCCCGGGCGGAATCGTGTCACCTTCGCGCCCACGGCCTCGACGACGCCGGCCAGGTCCGTGCCGGGCACCGGCTGCCGGGGTCGCCGGAGCCCGGCGCCCATGACGCGCAGCACGTAGGGGAGGCCGGTGAGGGTGTGCCACACGTCGGCATGCAGCGATGCGGCGCGCACGCGCACCAGCACCTCGTCGGCTCGGG
>JBKJOI010000833.1:0-4207 GCA_046595695.1 Haliangiales bacterium
GCCCTCCCCGTGCCCGCCGCGCTCGCCGGCGCGGGCACGAGCGCCCACGTGCCGCCGCTCGGCCAGACCGAGCAGTTGCTCGCCGGCATCTGGGCCGAGGTGCTGCACGTCGAGCGCGTCGGCCGGCACGACGACTTCTTCGATCTCGGCGGTCACTCGCTGCTGGTCATGACGCTGGCCTCGCGCATCGCTCGCAGCTTCACCGTGAAGCCGCCGCTGCGCGAGCTGTTCGAGGCGCCCACGCTGGATCGGATGGCGGTGGTGGTCGCGCGTCACGCGCGCGCCGGGCAGGCGCAGCGGCCGGCCATCGTGCCGGTCAGTCGCGAGGGCGCGTTGCCGCTGTCGACCGCCCAGCAGCGCCTGTGGTTCCTCGAGCAATTCGAGCCGGGCACCGCGCTCTACAATGTGCCCGCGGCCGTGCGCGTGACCGGGTGCCCGGACGTCGCGGCGCTCGAGGGCAGCTTCGCCTTGCTGATCGCGCGCCACGAGTCGCTGCGCACTAGCTTCCGCAGCGAGGACGGTCAGCCGGTGCAGGTGATCGCGTCGGACGTGCCCTTCGAGCTCGAACGCGTCGATCTCGGGCACCTGCCCGTCGACGTCCGCCTCGCCGAGGCGCGCGCGTACGCGGAGGCGCTGGCCCGGCGCCCCTTCGACCTGGCCAGCGCGCCGCTCCTGCGCGTGCTGCTGGTCCGGCTCGCCGACGCGGATCACCTGCTCGTGCTCACGATGCACCACATTGTCTCCGACGCCTGGTCCATCGACGTCATGGTGAGCGAACTCGGCGAGCTGTACCGCGCCCGCCTCGCTGGCACGACGCCGGTGCTCGCGCCGCTGCCGGTGCAGCCGCTCGACGTCACGGTCTGGCAGTCCGCCTGGCTCGCGGGCGGCGAGCTGGATCGTCAGCTCGCCTACTGGCGCGGCCAGCTCGGCGGCGAGCTGCCGGTGCTCGAGCTGCCCACCGACCGGCCGCGCTCGAGCGAGCAGAGCTCGGCGGGCGACACCTTCGCGTGGCCGCTCGAGCCCGAGCTGGTGACCGGGCTGCGCGCGCTCGGCAGTCGCGAGGGCGTGACCCTGTTCATGAGCCTGCTCGCGCTCTACAAGACGCTGCTCTTCCGGCTGACCGGCCAGGCCGAGCTGTGCGTGGGCTCGCCCATCGCCACGCGCGGCGACGAGGCCCTCGAGCACATGATCGGGTTCTTCGTGAACTCGCTGGTGCTGCGCACGAAGGTGGACGGCGCCGGCACCTTCCGGACGCTGCTCGGCCGCGTTCGCGAGGGCACGCTCGACGCGTTCGGGCACCAGGACGTGCCGTTCGAGAAGCTCGTCGAGGAGCTGCAGCCCGGCCGCGATCCTAGCCGGACGCCGCTCTTCCAGACCATGTTCTCCCTCGAGAGCGCGCCGCTCGTGGCCGTCGACCTGCCCGGGCTGTCGCTCGCCATGGAGGAGCTCGACGTCCCGATCGCCAAGTTCGAGCTCACCTTCGCGGTCACGGAGCGCGACGGCGGCCTGCACGCTTCGTTCGAGTACAGCACCGAGCTCTTCGACCGCGCCACCATCGAGCGCCTCGCCCGGCTGTTCGACGTGCTCGCGCACAGCGCGCTCGCGCAGCCCGACGCGGCGCTCGCCGCGTTGCCGATCCTGCCCGCCGAGGAGCGCCTTCAGCTCGAGGCGTGGGGAAGCTCGGGCGCGCCCGCTCCCTGGCAGGGCGGCGTGGTCGAGGCGCTTCGCGCCTGCGTCGAGCGAAGGCCCGACCACCCGGCCGTGGAGCAGGGCGAGCAGGTGCTCTCGTACGCCCAGCTCGAGCGCCAGGCGGCCGGCCTGGCCGGGCGACTCCGCGCGCTCGGCGTGAGCGCCGACGAGCTCGTCGGCATCTACCTGCCGCGCACGCCCGAGCTGATCGTGGCGCTGCTCGCCGTGCTCGAGGCGAGCGGCGCGTACGTCCCGCTCGATCCGGCGTATCCGACCGAGCGCCTCGCGCTCATGATGGCGGACGCGCAGCCGCGCGTGGTGCTCACCTCGCGTGCGCTGCGTGACACGCTGCCCGCGGGCGACGCGACGGTCGTCGTGCTCGACGAGCCGGCCGCGGCGGTTGCCGAGCGCGCGCCCGACCGCGCCGACGTCGCCGCCGGAGCGCGCCCGCGCCCGGAGGATCTCGCCTACGTGATCTACACATCCGGCACCACCGGCCGTCCCAAGGGCGTGCAGATCCCGCACGCGGCGCTCGCCAACTATGCCGCGGCCGCGGCGACGATCTTCGAGCTCACGCCCGACGATCGCGTGCTGCAGTTCTCGTCGGTCAGCTTCGATACGTCGGTCGAGGAGATCTTTTGCACGCTGACCCGCGTCGCGACCCTCGTGCTGCGCACCGACGAGATGATCGACTCGATCCCGGCTTTCCTGTCGGCCTGCGCGCACGCGCGTGTGTCGGTGGTCGGCCTGCCGACCGCGTACTGGCACACGCTCACCACGCAGCTCGACGCGGAGCTGGTGGCCCACCTGGCCGGGGTCCGGCTGGTGATCATCGGCGGTGAGCAGGCGCTGGCTCCGGCCGTCGCCCGCTGGTCGCGCGAGGTCGGGGCGGGCACCCGGCTGCTGAACGCCTACGGTCCCACCGAGACGACCATCTCGGCGACCATCGCGGATCTCACCGAGCACGCGCGCCGCTACCCGGCCGAGGTCGGGCAGGCGCCCATCGGCCGCCCGGTCCCCGGGCTGCGCATGCACGTGCTCGACGCCGCGCGCCAGCCGGTGCCGATCGGCGTCACCGGTGAGCTGTTCGTCGCGGGCGTCGGGCTCGCGCGTGGCTACCTGGGCGACCCCGCGTTGACCGAGCAGCGCTTCGTGCCCGAGCCGTCGGCGCGCGCGAGCGAGCCCGGTGGCCGCATGTACCGGACCGGAGACCTCGTGCGCTACCGCGGCGATGGTCGCCTGGAGTACGTCGGCCGCGCCGATCAGCAGGTGAAGATCCGCGGTTACCGCATCGAGCTCGGCGACGTCGAGGCCGCCATCGGCCGAGCACCCGGCGTGCGCGAGTGTGTCGTGCTCGCCCGCGAGGACGTGCCGGGCGACCGCCGCCTGGTCGCGTACGTGGTGCCCGAGCACGGCGCGACCGTCACGCTGCTTGAGCTCGAGGTCGTGCTCGGCACCTGCTTGCCGGCGTACATGCATCCGGCGGCGCTGGTGGTGCTCGAGCGGCTGCCGCTCTCGCCGAGCGGCAAGGTCGATCGCCGGGCGTTGCCGGCGCCCGCCGAGCTAAACGGCGCGCCGGGTCGCGAGATCGTGGCGCCGCGCAGCGAGCTCGAGGCCACGCTGGCCACGCTCTTCGGCCAGGTGCTGGGCGCGGCGCAGGTGAGCGTCACCGACGACTTCTTCCACCTGGGCGGCCACTCGCTGCTCGCGACGCAGCTGCTGTCGAGGATCAACACCGGCCTCGAGCTCACCCTCTCGCTGCGCCAGCTCTTCGCGGCGCCCACGGTCGAGCGCCTGGCGCTGGTGATCGAGGACGTGCTGCTCGCGCAGCTCGAGGCCGAATCGGAGATGCAACTTCATCATGGATGACACCACCGAAAATCGCCGGGACGCGCTCGCGGCCCGGCGCGCCAAGCTCTCCGATGCCAAGCAGGCCGCGCTGTCGCGGCGCCTGCGTGGGCTCGCCTCGCCGGGCGCGGGCGCCGGTGCGGGCATTCCTCGCGCCGAGGTGCGCACCGGTAGCCACCCAGCCTCTTTCTCGCAGCAGCGCCTCTGGTTCGTCGACCAGCTGGTGCCCGGCAGCGCCGCCTACAACCTAGGCGCGGCCGTCCAGCTCGACGGACAGCTCGATCGGAGCGCGCTCCAGCGTGCGCTTACCGAGCTGGTGCGCCGGCACGACGTGCTGCGTACGACCTTCCGGCAGAACGGCGGCGCCGTCGAGCAGGTGGTCGCGCCCGCCGAGGCCGAGCTGCCGCTGGGCTTCATCGATCTCACGCAGGTCCCGCGCGAGGCACGCGACGCCGAGCGCAGGCGCCTCGCGCAGGCGGATCTCACGCGCGGCTTCGATCTGGGCACCGGGCCGCTGTTCCGCGCGGCGCTCGTGGCCGTCGACGCGTCGACCCACGAGCTCCACCTGATGATGCACCACGTGATCTCGGACGGGTGGTCGGTGGGGGTGATGGTGGGGGAGCTGGCGGCTTTGTACGGGGCGTACGCGCGCGGGGAGAAGTCGCCGCTG
>JBKJOI010000852.1:0-4349 GCA_046595695.1 Haliangiales bacterium
CGCGCAGTCCGGACTGCCGGAGCGTGCGCACCGGAGCGCTCACTGACGAAGCGTCAGTTGCCAGGCGCGGCGAACACAGCGCCGGTGCACGTGAAGCCCACGCCGATCGAGATCGACTCCTTCGTGCCGTCCGGGTTGGGCGTGCCCTTCGCATCGACGAGGTCTAGGTCCGGGGGAGAACAGTGCGGCGAGAAGTCCGATCGCGCTCAACTACTCGGTCGTGACCGTCCCGTTGTCGTTCGCGTCGAACAGATTGAGCAGCATCGACGCCTGCGCGCCACACGCGCTCGGGCAGCCTGGATCGGCGGCGACCAGCACGTTGATGCCCTGCGCGATCGCGGGGTAGATCTTGCCCACGATGTCGTTCTCGTGGACGCCGCCACCGATCTTCGCGTTCGTGCAGCCCGACGCGGTCACGTCGGCGGCGACGCGCGCCGAGATCAGATCGAGCGCCACCGGGGCTGCGCCCGGCATGACCACGAGCTCCAGCCGCGCCCGCCCCGGGCCGCCGGTGAATCGGCCGGCCACCACGCTGCCCGAGAGCAACGACGCGGCCGGGGCTGCTGGGTCGACCGTGAACGTGCCGTTGCCGCCGAAGTCAGGCGCGGGCTCATCGAGGCCGATGAACACATTACCAGGTCGTGTTCTCGTCGGTGGCGAGCGGGTCGGCCTCGAACACGTGCAGCGCGATGATCTGCCCCGCGGTGACGGCGGCGCCGTTGGCCGCGCCGATGGCGATGCCCTGTCCGTTCAACGAGGCGAACACGCCGCCGAGCGCGTTGTCGATGCGCCCCTGCGGATCCAGATCGACGTCGAAGCCGAGCTGCTGCGCCTGCTGGCTGCTGGTCGTTACGACCAGCGTCCGGGTCACATAGTGGTCGATCGGTCCAGTCTGCGGCGTCGCGTCAGTGGTATCTGCGTCGGGCGGCGTGGCGTCGGTCGTGCTGGCATCGGTGGTGTCGGCGTCGGGCGTCTCGCCGACCGGCGCGTCGGGGTCGCCGACCGCCGCGTCGATCGCCGCGGCATCGTCACCACAGGCGCTCGCGCACGCCGCAGCCGCGCCCATCAACACCAGGATTCCCGCACGGACCAGGCTATTTCATCAGCTTGCTCATGGCGGGATACTCGCGCGCCACCCGCGCCGCAAGCACGCACGCCTGTCACGCGACGTGGCCTTTCTCCGTCGGAAATGTGGCACCGCGCGGCCCGCTCGCTTCCGTTGGAGAAATCACACCGCGCGGCGCGCTGTCGGTCGGGGATGCAGCCGGAGGTATCGCATCCGGCCGGCCTTGCCTGGGGCCTGATCGGAGCGTGACCTCCTCTCCTGGCGCTCGGCCGACCGCCGCACGGCCGCCGCTCGCAGGGTCATGCGCGCGGCATCGAGACGGGGGACCGCAGGAGATTTGTGATGATTGTGCACATGCTCTAAAAGTACGTGCAATTTCAAAGTATTGGAACGTGGAGAGTGTCCCCGCCGAGGGAAGCATCGACGCCAGGGGGTGTGCTTGCGAGTCCTCCGTCTACGGCTGGAGAGGAATCGTGACGGCGCCGGCGGCGGTGTTGGCGCCGACGAAGGTCATGACGGCGCCGGCGACCGGGTTCGCCGCTACGTCGGACGCGAGTAGCGGGTCCATGTGTGTGAAGCCCTCCGCCGCGATGGCGGTCCAAGCGGCGGGGTTGGTGCGGTCCGCGTTTGCGAGCGGCCGGCCCGCGCCCACCGTCGGTGTCACGCGCTGCTTGAGCGCCTCGAAGTTCGCCAGCGGCTGCAGCTCGGCGCTGATCGCGAGCACCGGCGCGTCGACGAACGCGCCGTCGAAGCAGCGCAGGCCGGCCGCGGCTTGGTAGCCGTTCTCGGCCACGCGTCCACCACCGCACGCCTGCAGGTCGATGGGCAGGCGCGCCGGGAAGTACCACTCGGCCAGGTTGGTGCGGCCGTCGACGAACGCGTGCGCCAGGTTGGCGAGCGGCGTGACCTCGGCCGGATCGTCGTCAGGCGCGTCGACCCAGTCGTAGGTCGCGGCCGGATCGGTCGGGTGCACCAGCATCGCTCCTTCTTCGCCGAACGGGTTCAGGTAGCTCTCGATCGGCCCGCCGGTGCCGTGACCGATCGAGGCGGCGGCGAAGGTGAGCGGCAGCGACTCGCGATCGAAGGAGAAGCCGAGGACGGCCGCGTTCGTCATGGGCGGGATCTCGGCGAGGAGGTACAGGATGCGCAGCGTGGTATCGCGGTTGTCGTCGGGGGTGATCGCGTCGGGCTTGTACAGCGCGCGCAGCGACATGATCTCGGCGAGCGGCAGTACCGTCGAGCCGATGAGCGGCAGCTCGAAATGACGCGTGGTCGCCCGGATGTCGTTCACGCCCACGAGCGAGAAGAAGCCGTTCGCGACCCCGCCTTCGTAGTCGGCCTGCGCGAGCGGCGTCTCGGGCAGCAGCCCTTCGATCAGGATGAGCCCGGCCAGCTCGTCGACGCCCTGCAGCCCGTCGTCGAAGCGCCAGCCCGCGTAGGCCTCGGTGAAGCTCGCGCCTAGCGAGTGACCCATGAGGAAGACGCGCGCGCGCCGCTCGCCCGCAGGCACCAGCGCGAGCACGCGGCGCAGGTCCTCGACGTGCGTTGCCAGGCCCCACTCGCTCTCGAAGGCGAGGTCGGCCTGCTGTCGGAAGCCGGGAAACTCCTCACCGTCGATGGTGTCGCGGCCGAAGTAGTAGCCGGCCGCGATCTCCGCGTTGCCAGTGGCCTCGGCGGTGTCGAAGCCGGTCAGATCCTCCATGAGGTTCGAGCGCCGGTCGATGGACCAGACCTCGATCGGCTGGCCCGCAGCGATGCTGCGCCGCACCAGCGTGCGCGCCAGCGGATCCCAGTTGCCCGCGCCGCCGAGGAAGCCGGGGTAGGCGATGAGGATCGCGTGCGCGGCCGCGGGCGGCGACACATCGGCACGGTAGCGCACCACCTGGGTGAAGTTCAGTTCGTCGGGCGTGGCGGTGCCGGTGAGCGGGTTCGGCGGGGGTACCACGCCCGCGACGCGGAAGATCTCGCGTCGGATGCCGGCCTCGGGCACCGTCGACACCGGGACCTCGGCGCTCGGCCAATCGGTCGGCCCCATCGGTGCGGCATCGGGTGCTGCGGCGCCGACGCTGCCGCACGCGGCGGTCAGCGCAAGCGTGACGAGGCCCAGGCTCGGGAGCGCGGCGCAAGCGACCCGGACGGCGCGAGCGGCGCTAGCGGCGCGAACGACACGAACGTTTCGAAGCTGCATGCGCGGACTATAGCGCCAAGCGCGCCGTGGTACGGCCCCGGGCCCTTCCCGCCGAGACGCACGTCACGCGCAGAGGGCCGTCATCCGCCGCAGCCGCCGCACTGGCAGCAGCCGCCGTCGCCGACAGCCGACAGCCGTCATCCGCCGCAGCCGCCGCACTGGCAGCAGCCGCCCATGGACGCGCTGCATGCGGTGCTCTCGCACGTTCCGCCCTGGCCCGAGCCGCCCGCGGCGTCGCAGCACACTCCCTTGACGCACGCGTCCTCGCCACGGCACTCGATGTCGCAGGCGCCACCGGCGCACGTGACGCCGGCCTGGCACGCGTCATCGCCCGTGCACGTGACCTGACACCACGGGCCGTCGCAGGTCACGCCGCCGCTGCATACGCCCGTGCCGGTGCACGTGACCGAGCAGGACACGCCGGCAGGGCAGATCACGCGGCCGCTGCAGCTCGTCAGGCCGGAGCAGTTGATCGTGCACACGTCGCCGGAGCAGGTGCCGCCGGCGGTCACGCAGCTCAGGCCGCAGGGCGCGCCCGCGGCGGCGTCGATGCTGGCGCCGCTCATCGCGTCGATCGTACCGGGTGCGGCGTCGACGGTCGTGCCGGGCGCAGCGTCCACTCGATCGCCGGTTGCCGCGTCGACGTTCTCGGCGCCCGCGTCGACCTGGGTGCTTCCGTCGACGTCGTCGCCGCCGATGCCCGGGGCGCCCATCGGATCGAAGACACACGCGCCTACACCGAGTAGCAGCAGCATCAGAAACGTCGTTGATCTCACGCTTCCCGAGAGATGCAACCGATGCGCCATCTGCAGCCAAGTGGATTCACCCGGTTAGCTCGTCGCGGAGCGACCCGGATCACGTCAGTGTGCAGCTTCCGTACGCCGAGCCTACGCAAGATCGCGCCGGGCCTACGCCGGCCCACGATGTCCCACGATGTCCCACCTCGCGCCTGGGGGGCTTCTGCTAACGTCACCCCCACATGGTGCGTCGTGACGGAACGAAACCGACCGGCTCGCGAGAGCCGGAGCAGGTCGGTCCACGCTGCACATCTCCAGCGGGTGCAAGACCCGTCCCGATAAGCGCCGGAGCGCCGGG
>JBKJOI010000234.1:0-4182 GCA_046595695.1 Haliangiales bacterium
CGGCGCGCGGCGATTCCGGCCTCGAGCTGATCGAGCCCCTCGTGCATGAGCGCGGCTGCCTGCTGCGTCCCGGCGTGGTCATCGCCCTGGGTAGTGCGAGTGAGCGATTCGGCCCCGCTCACCAGCTTCGCCATGCCCGCTTCGATCTGTCGCGTCGCCAGCGCCTCGATCTCCGCTCGCTTCTCCGGCGTGAGTTCCGGCATCGTCATCAGGGACGCATAGAGTGAAGTCCCCGCGGCACCGGAGCCGCACCCCTCACCTATGCAGCCGCCGCCGGCTGCGGGCGCCATCATCGCGCCCATCCCATCCACCCCAGGGGTCGGGGTCTTGGCGCCCGACGCTGGCATGGGGTCAGGCCCAGCGGCCATCCCCGGCGCGGTCGGCATCGCGGCGGGCCCGGCATCAGCACCTGGCGCGGGGGGATGATGGGCCGGGTTGGCCTGCGCGGCGATCGGGTACGAGAACATAGCGATCGCCACTGCCAGCGCTCCGATGCGGAGGTGGCGTTTCACATGGGCCCCCTGATGGCGGCACGCTGCGAGTCATCGAGGACGGCGATGGCGCGTCCAACCGCGCGGACGTAGGCCATTCGCTGGTGCGTGCCAAGTCGGCCGATCTCGGAGATCTGTGCGTCGATCGCCGTGGGGTCGGGCGTCGCCGCAAACGTGAGCATCCTCAAATGCTGCTCGGCCGTGTCGATCTCGTGCTGGGTCGCCAGCTGGGCGAGTACCGCCTTCTCTTTGATCGCGGTGAGCGCTTCGATCGCGTCGGCGCTGAGCCCGATGGCCTCGGCACGTTCGAGAAAGAATCCCTCCGCCCCTACCTCGTAGAGGTTCAGCGCGACGATCCCCGGCGGAGATCCGGCGTCCGGCGCGCCCGAAGCGTCCTCGGGTGTCGGCATGGCTGCCTGGGCCTGGGCGTGCTCGTCGTTCGCCGCCTGGACGGACGCGAGCGCCGAATACGCGGAGTGGGCCTGAGCCACCGCACTCGGACCTGGCGGAGTCTTCTCGTGCTCGGGCTCGGAGCATGCGCCCAGGACGGCGAGCGCACCGACGACGACCGCGGGCCACCACGGCCGCAGCTGGTGCGCTACGGAATTGCGCATCACATGTGGCCGCCGCCGTGCTCCATCGGTGCGGCCTTCGGATCGGCCATCGGTGCGGCCTTCGGGTCGGCCATCGGTGCGGCCTTCGCCGCACCCATGCCCATCTCCATCATGTCGCCCATCTCCATCATCCCCATCCCCATCGTCATCATGTCATCGGGTTCCATCGCGGGCGCCTTACCAGCCTTGGGGTCGGCCGCGGCCTTCATCGTGGCCGCCTCGTCCTTCATCTTCATCCCCATCGCCTTCATGCGTCCGCCCATTGCCTTGGTCTTGGATTCCATCGGCGCGCCGCCCGAACCGGCCATGGGACCGTGGTCCATGCCAGCCATCGCGATCATCTCGTCGCCCATCATCGTCATCTCGTCACCCATGGCCGTCATTCCCGTGCCCTTCATCCTGGCGCCCATGCCCTTCATGTCCCCGCCCATATCCTTCATGGCGGCAGGGTCGACGCTCTTTGCGGCGCCGCTGCTCGCGCCTTCGGCTTGATGGCCCTGGCCCGTGTGGCCCTCGTGGCCTGGCATCGCACCGTGGCGGCAGAGATCCACGGACTGCGTCTGTTTCGCGCCATCCGCCATCGTCACGTGCATCTTGGCTGCACACTCGTGGTTCGAGGTGGCGGTCATCTCGCCGAGCGTCGCACGCAAAGCCAGGCCCTCAGAATCCGGGGTCAGCGTCACGTTTTTTCCGTCGGCTAGCTCGAGGTGGCCGGTAACCCCCTTGGTCGAGACGGGGTTCCCCTTTTCATCCGAGAGCGAGACCTTCGCCACGCCCGCCTCGCCGCTCGGGGTGACCTTGACGGCGAGCGCGGGTGCCGCCGCGGCAGTCGTCGGGGTCTCGTTCGAGCCCTTCTTGCAAGCCGCGGGGCCCGCGGCTAGCAACAACCCGCACAGCATGGTGGTGATTCGCATGATGTTCTCCTTCGTTGTGTGTGAAGCGTAGGGATCAAATACCGTCGTTCATCGGCGCGAGCGCCGGCTCGGACGGGGCGTTTCGCTTTCTTTCGATCGTCTCCCGACGATCGTATCGGCCATCTAGAGCCTCGCCGTCGTCTCTAGACCCTCGCCGTCGTCGTCCACGTCGAATCGTGCGCGACTGCGTTCATGTTTGGGGGCGATGGCGACGCTAGCGACTGCGCCGGTGCGTCGACGTGATGGCGCGTGCGGGTGAAGTGCTCCTGTATCTGCGCCGGTTACGTGGCGGAAGCGCTCACCGGGCGGGCGGTAGGCTAGCGCGCTCACTGGCTGGCGACGCGACCCGCGGCCGCGCCTACCTTCCCACGTGATAGCGAGTAGAAGTAGGTGTCTCAGCTCATGCTGATGCTGCGGTGCAGTAATCGCGCCGAATAGGTGCGGTTCACTGATACGCACAATGTCGATCTGCTCGCCGTCGACCTGCGGGGTCGGCACGTGCTTCATCCTTTACGAGAACACGCATGCGACGCGCCAGCCCTATCGTGGGCCAAGCGGGGACTTGGCCCCACAATTGCCTGCCCCAAGGCATGCGCACTCCCGCGATCGCTGTCTCACTCTCCCTCGCCGCACTCCTCTTCTCGGCCTGCGCCACCGGTCATTCCGCGATGCGCGGCTCGATCATTATGAAGGTGGCCGACACCGACGCTCACGTCTGTCTTGGCGAGGGCGAAGTCGCGGTGGGCGACACCGTCCGCCTGTTCGACAACGTCTGCAAGCCGGGCCCCAAGCCGTCTATTCCGACCTGCACGAAGGTCCTCGTCGCCGACGGGACCGTCGTCGAGCTCCTCGATTCCCACTACTCGATCGTGCGCTTCCCCGCCGGTACGGCGCTCAAGGAAGGCCAGACGGTCGAGAAGGCGAAGTAGCCATGCGGCGCTTGGCCCAGGCGATCCGCGCGCACGAGTGCGCCGCCCCCGGCCGCGTCACCGATCCCATTTTCTTCGCCGAACCGGCTGTTTGCGCCGCCGCGCCGACATCGCCCCGTTGAGGCCACCATGGAAGCGCGCACGCTCACCCGCGTCCTCAGCCTTCGCCGCCACCTGCGGAGCCGCGAGCGGTGGTCGCGCGCCGAGCTGGAGCGGCACCAAGCGAGCAGCTTGCGCGAGCTTCGGGATCACGCCGCACGCCAGTCCACCTTCTACCGTCGCTTCCACCACGGGTTGAGCACGCGACCACTCCACGAGCTGCCGGTCCTGACCAAGGCCATGCTCATGGAGCACTTCGACGAGCTGGTCACCGATCCTGAGGTCCGCAAGCGCGACGTGCTCGCCTATCTGGAGGGTCTGCAAGGCAACGAGCTCTTCCACGGGAAGTATTGGGTGTCGTCGACCTCGGGGTCGACCGGCCTGCGCGGGGTATTCCTCGATGACTTCGACGAATGGATGACGGTGCTGGCGTCATACGCGCGCGCACAGGAATGGGCGGGGGTGGTCACCGGGTTGACCCGGCGAGTGCGCATCGCGGTGGTCAGCTCGAGGCTCCCCTGGCATCAATCCGCGCGCGTGGGCGCCACGCTGCACAGCCGACTGGTCAACACGCTGCGAGTCGACGCCACCGAAGTCCTGCCGACCATCGTCGCCAAGCTGAACGACTTCCAGCCGCGGTCGCTCGTGGCCTACGCGTCGATGGTGCACATCCTCGCCCAAGAGCAGCTCGCCGGTCGGCTGCGCATCGCGCCGCAGGCGATCATGTCCGCGTCGGAGGTGCTGACTGACGAGACGCGCCGCCGAGCCGAGGCCGCCTGGGGCAGCGTGCCGTTCAACGTCTACGCGGCCACCGAGACGGCTGGCGTGGCGTCCGAGTGCGAACGGCACCGCCTGCATCTGTACGAGGACCTTGTGATTGTCGAGTCGGTGGACGAGAAGAACTTGCCCGTGCCACCGGGCGTCGCTGGGGCCAAGGTGCTGGTCACCGTGCTGTTCTCCCGCACCCAGCCGCTCATCCGCTACGAGATGAGCGACACCCTCGCGTTATCGCCTGATGCCTGCCTGTGCGGTCGCGTCTTCGCGCTCGTCGATCGCGTCGAGGGCCGCCAGGAAGATGTCCTCAGCTTGTCCGCCCGAGGCGGCGGCACCGTCGCGGTCCATCCCAACCTGTTCC
>JBKJOI010000392.1:0-4677 GCA_046595695.1 Haliangiales bacterium
GTCGGCCGCCGCCAGCGCTGCGACGTGGACCCGCAGGTCGGATCGCGCGGCGGGCGAGGCGGGTGAACCTCGGGGCGTGCATGCGAATCGAGCTCCTCTGGCCGATGAAGACGCAGGCACCCAGAGCACGGACGATGCCGAGCTCGAGTGCGCCCAAGTGCTCGTTCCGCGGTGGCTCGGCCATGCCGTGGTACGCACTGCCTGCGTGTCCCACCGGTGTTCCACCCCGTGTTCCATCCTCTTGCTCGAGTGTCCTGCCGCGCTCCGAAGTGTTCCATCGGTGCGCGCCCCGCAGGTCCGCCTGTGCTGCTTCGGTCACTGACAGCGACGCGAGAACGGCCCATAACGGCCCTCATGCACGGCGGCGTTCATGGAGCATGATGTCACCGCGGCTGCGTCCCCGCGGCGACGAAGACCTGCTCGGCGCTCGCGCGCAGCCCGCGCGACGACGAGACGTGCCCCGCGATCGCGGCGCGCAGCGGCGCGTGTCGCGCGGGGTCGCCGCCGTCGAGGAGACTCACGGTCGCGCGCGCGTGGCAGCGCGCCACCAGGCGCCCACAGCGCGGTCGGGAACAGGTCGAGCGCGGGCACGCCGGGGCGGAAGGCGCGCGGCGCGGCGCCCAGGCGGGGAGCGCCGAGGGGGCCCGCTGGCAGCAGGCGTTCTCGCGCGATGGCCGGACCTGGGAGACCAACTGGATGATGGATTTCACGCGCACCGCGCCTCGAGCGCGGCTGACAGCCCGGACGGCGCCTCGTCCGCCCGCGCTTGCAGCCGCCGCGTCCGGCGCTACCTTCACGTGGTGAAGCGGCCGCTCCTCGTGCTCGCCGGCATGTTCACCGTCATGGTGCTCGCCAGCCTGGCGTGGAGCCTGACACCGCTCGCCGACGTCGCCCGGCTCGAGCGCGTCACCGCCGGGGTGGAGCAGCTGCGCGCCGACTGGCCGAGCGCCATGATCCTGGTGCCCGCGCTCTTCGTCGCGCTCAGCCTGGCGTTCGTGCCGGTCTCGATCATGCGTCCCGCCATCGTGCTCGCGCTCGGGCCGATCCTCGGGCCGGTGTGCGCGCTCGCGGGCGGCCTGCTCGCCGCCTATCTGGGCTACACGATCGGCAAGCGCGTGGGCGGCGAGTCGCTCGAACGCCTCGCCGGCGCGCGCGTGGCCGCGATCCGCGCGCGCATCGAGCGCCACGGCGTGCTCGCCATCGCTGCGGTGCGCCTGGTGCCGCTCGGCCCCTTCATGCTGGTCAACGCGGTCTTCGGCGCCGCCGGGGTCCGGCGGCGCGACTACCTGCTGGGCAGCCTGCTGTCCATGATCCCGGGGCTCGTGATCATGGCGCTGGCGATCTCGCTGGTGCCCTCGCTGCGATCGCTCGTCCTGCCCGACTAACCCTTCGGCCCACCTGGCTAGATCACGTCGGTCATCAGGATCGGCGGATGGTGCAGCATGGTGATCTGCGCGCTGCGGCCCGCGTACGAGCGGCCCATGCTGATCGCCTCCGCCAGCGAGTCGGCGCGCTCCCAGCCCATCATCTTGGGCACGGTCGCGTTGTCCGAGCCGACCACGATGATCTTGCCCAGCCACTCGCGGCCGGCCTGGCCCCAGTACCACATGAAGAAGGGATGCGCGCCGTGGTAGGCGTTGCCGCGGCGGTACATCTCGACGTAGCTGGGGTTGTAGGCGAACTCGTCCTGGTACTTTCGCTCGAGCGTGTACGCGTCGGTCGTCTCGGGGAGCAGACGATTGAAGAACTCGATGTACGACGGGTGGTGCACCGGATCGAACTGATCCGAGCACGGGTGCGTGAGGATCATGACGCCGTTCTTACGGACCAGCGGCTTGTTCCGGTACATGTGGAAGTAGTAGCCGAGCGCCATCACCTGCACGAGCAGCGGGTTCAGCGCCTTGGAGTTCACGTTGTAGGGCGAGATGTACGGGATGCCGGTGATCAGGATGTCGGCCTGACCCTCGACCTGCACGCAGTACTGCTCGTAGGTCTTCTTGAGGATCTTCTCGTGCACCGGCTCGCACGAGCCCGCGTGGCACGCGATGAGCTCGTACTTGGCCGGCACCTTCATGAAGATCTCGCGGCGCAGCGCCCGCGGGGTGCGGTCGAGCGTCCACTTGATGGCCTGGAACTTCAGCCGATCGGTCTCGGTGAAGTCGTCCTCGGACTTCATGAGGAAGTCCATCGGGCCCGAGAACATGCGGTTGTTGAGGGCGGTCTCGATGTGGAAGACCTTCACGGTCTTCTCGAGCATGCGGCCCTGGCGTTCGACCGAGTGGTTGAGCGCCGAGTGCTTGGGGTCCATGAACGAGTTGGACTCGACGATGGCCTTGGGCGTGTGGTGTGCCTTGAGCGCCTCGTATCCGCACAGGCCGACGCCCACCGACTTGTGCCCGCCGTCCATGGGCACGAGGTTGATGTTCACGTAGATGACCAGGTCGCTCTCGTAGGCGCGCCGGTTGGTCTCGACGACCTCGCCGTGGTGCGTCTTGCCGATCGTGACCATGCCGTCGGGGTCGCAGGCGTCGTGGTTGTAGAGCCGATCCTGGCCGAACTCGTTGTAGATCCGGTCGCCGACCATGCGCTTGATCTCGGGCTCGGTCATGCGCCGGTGCAGCGAGGTCGCGACGATGATGTGCACGTCGTCGACGCCGTGATCGGCGAGCATCTCGCAGACGATCTCGAGGATGGTCTCGCGGATGTCGGGGCGCGCCATGGGCGGCAGCGGCAGCGAGATGTCGTCGACCGCGATGGTGACCTTCATGCCCGGCGAGAGCAGGGCGTGCAGCGGGTCCATCTCCTCGGGATGGTTGAGCGCGTAGCGGATGGCCGCCTTGGGGTTGGGCAGGCCGGCCATGGGGCGGCGCGGGTAGATCACGCGCGTGCCGATGGGCAGATCCTCGAGCAGGAAGTTCTCGCCGTGGAACAGGATCCGCGGGGCGGAATCGGTGTCGATGGTGACGACGTGCTCTTCGACGTCGCGGCGCGAAATGGCGCGGGGCACTCGCATTTTTGAATCTTCCCTCGGCTCTAGTTCAGGTCGAGAACGGGCCAGTCGTACGAGCGCGCCACGGCGCGCAGACGCATGTCCGGGTTCACGGCGGTCGGGTGACCGACGACCGCGAGCATCGCGTAGTCGGAGTAGCTGTCGGAATAGGCCCAGCAGCGCTTGAGATCGAGACCGTGCTTCTCCGCGTAGTCGCGGATGAGCACCGCCTTGGTGGCGCCGCCCACGAAAGGCTTCTGCAGCCGTCCGGTCGCGTAACCCCCCGAGAACTCGAGGCGATTCGCGATGAGATCGTCCATGCCCAGGTGCCGCGCGAGCGGCGCGAGTACGCAGTCGAGGCCGCCCGAGATGAGCACCTGGCGGCAGCCGGCGCGGCGCGACTCCTCGATCAGATCCTTGGTGCGCGGGTAGATGCTCTTCTTGAGCACGTCCTGGAACATGTCCTCGGCGAGCACGACCAGCCGGTCCTCGGACTGGCCCTGGTACACCTTGTAGAACATCTCGTTGAAGGCCTTGCGCGAGACCTTGTCGGCCGCCCAGTAAAGCGGCAGCTGCGCGATGGTCGACACGGTCTTCCACAGGCTGCCCGTGAGCGTCGGCTGGTTCATCGCGTAGAAGCCGAACGCGTTGACCACGTTGGCCCGGATGAGCGTCCCATCGACGTCGTAGAAAGCCGCGGAACCCTGGAGTTTCTTGCCCGGAGGCGACATAAGCAGCCGAGCATTAAGCTGCGGCGCCATCAAAGTCAACGCCAAACGCGGACACGTTCCACGTTCCAAGCCCTTGGAATCAAAAGCGTTCTAGCTCAGCGAAACCCGGGAGCCACGAGTTCGGCCATGCGCTCCGGCCGGACGACGCCCTGGCCGGTCACGCACGCGTCGGCGTCGGCGAAAACCCGGGCGCGACCAGCGCGGTGCGGTGTGGGTCCGTGATGGCCTCGCCGACCATCCAGGCGTCCGCCGCGGTGCTCGAGGCGCGACGCGGCGTCGGCGCCCTCGGCAGCGGCGAAGTAGGCGTCGGCGGCCTCCGCGCAGCGGCCGGCGTTGGCGAGCGCATCGCCGAGCTCGACCTGCACGCCGCGGCGCACGTCGTCGGCGTAGCGGCCTAGGCGCAGCGCGGTGCGGTAGCAGCCGGCTGCCTGATCGAAGGCGAGCGCCTGGGTGGCGAGCCGCGCCGCGCGCTCCGCCTGGGTCGCGGCGCGCGCCGCCTGCCCCGAGGCCTCGAGGTGGCGCAGCAGCATCTGTGGATCGTGCAGGCGCGGGTCGCCGGCCTCGAGCGCGTCGGCGATCTGCAGGTGCAGCACGACCCGCTCGGCTTCGGTGAGAGCGGCGGCGACCGCCTCGCGGATGCGGTCGTGGTACGGCTCGATGGTGTCGTCGGCGCCGGCGCCGGTCGAGCGCGTCAGCATGGCCACGCGCAGCATCGAGAGACCGCGCGCGCCGTCGGCGGGCGTCAGGCCCGCGGCCTGCGCGGCCACGCGCAGCGGGATGGGCGCGCCGGCGAGCGCGAGCGCCTCGAGCAGCTGCCGGGCCGGGCGATCGAGCCGGCCGATGCGCGCGAGCAGCGCGTCCTCGAGGCGGACGACGCCGGCGGCGGCCGCGCCCCCGTGAGCGATGTGCTGCACCAGCTCGTGCAGGAACATCGGGTGGCCCTCGGCCTCGCGCGCG
>JBKJOI010000612.1:0-4609 GCA_046595695.1 Haliangiales bacterium
CGCCTGCCGCGCCGGTCGAGGGTCCGAGCGCGCCGCGTCCGCAGACCGAGGGTCCGGCCGCGCCCGGCGGCGGCGGCACGATCGACGAATCGCTCGGCAAGCGGCTGCCGTCGCGGCCCGCCCCGGGTGCGCCGGAACCCGCCGGCACGCTCGGCTCGCTCTCGTCGCAGCCTCCCGGTGGCGACGCCGAGCTCGCGCCCGGTTCACCGCCCGCGCCGGCGAGCTCCGACGCGCCCGGTGGCAAGAAGGCCAAGCCGCTCTACAAGGAGTGGTGGTTCTGGGCCGTCGTGGGAGTGAGCGCGATCATCGTGATCGACATGCTCGACGACTCGGGGTCGTCATCGGAGGTTCAGAGTGGCCCGGTCCTCCTCCGCTTCTGATCCGACGGTGAACGCCAAGCTGGCCCGCGAGGCCGAGTCCCTTGCCGCTTCGCCCGGCGACGTCGCCGTGCTCGCCCGCGTGGCCGCGGCCGTCGACCAGCTGGGCAACCGCAGCCTGGCCGCGCGCGCCTTCGAGGCGCTGTCGGTCGCCGCGCGCGAGGACGGCCAGTTCGCCCTGGCCGCGTACGCCGCTGCGTCGCTCGAGCGCCTGGGCGACGTGAAGGGCGGGCGCGCCGCGCTCACCGAGCTGGCCAAGGCGTACGCCAAGGGCTCGCCGCGCGTCGATGGCAAGCGGCGCACCATGCCGCCGCCACCGCCGCCCAAGGCCAGCGCCGACGCGGCGCCCGAATCCAGCACCGCGGCCAGCGCCGAGATCAGCGACGCCCAGGCGGCCATGAAGGCGGCCAGCGAGGCCATCGGCAAGGCCGCGGAGCACGCGGCCGCGCAGGCCACCAAGGCTCAGCCGGTGCCGAGCGTGCCGCTCGTGGCCGCGCTCGACGCCGAGTCGCTGGCCGAGCTGCTCGAGGTCATGAAGCCGGTGCAGAAGCAGGCCGGCGACATTGTCGTCGACGTCGGCCAGGACGCACGCGCACTCTACCTGGTGGCGCGCGGCGCGCTCACCGTCAGCAAGGACGGCCAGGAGCTGGCGCGCCTCGGCGCCGGCGCGTTCTTCGGCGAGATCGCGCTGCTCTCGGGCGCGAGCCGCACCGCGCGCGTCGCGGTGGTCGAGGACGCCTGGCTGCTCGAGGTGCCGCGCGAGGGCCTCGAGGCCGCGGCCGGCAAGGCCGGGTCGCTCGCCGACGTGCTGGCCCGCTACGCGCGCGCGCGCCTGCTCGCCAACACCATGCGCACCTCCGAGATCTTCAAGCGCCTCGACCCGGCCGAGCGCGAGCAGCTCATGCCGCGCTTCAGCGCGCACGTGCTCGCGCCCGGCGATCGCCCGGTCGTCGCCGGCGAGGCCGGGGATCGGCTGCACGTGATCGTCTCGGGCGACGTCGAGGTCGCCAACGACTCGCGCACGCTCGCCAAGCTCGGGCCCGGCGACGTCTTCGGTGAGATGAGCCTGCTCGGCCGCCGCGACGCCACCGCCGACGTGATCGCGCGCTCGCGCACGGTCACGCTCAGCCTCGACAAGGCCAGCTTCGACGACATCGCGGTCAAGCACCCCGAGTTGCTCGCCGAGGTCTACAAGCTGCTCATCTCGCGCGAGGCGCAGAACCGCGCCGCCGAGGCTCCGCACGAGGTCCAGGCGGAAGACATCGTCGTCTAGCCGTGGTAAGAATCCGCGCACTTACGTGTTGCGGAGGATGGACCAGATGATGCCTCGGATCATGCGCCACGGCGCTTTCGTGCTCGCCGCAGCTCTCGCCACCATCGCCTTCGCGGGCTGCAAGGACCGCGCGGTGCCGGGCAGCAAGAAGGACCCCGAGTTCGCCAAGGCCAACTTGCTGTCGGCCGAGCCGACCCCCAAGCAGGTCGTCAACGCCGACCTCGGCGGCAAGGTGGTCTACCTGGGCGCCGACGTCGACAAGACCGCGCTCAAGCCAGGTGAGAAGTTCATCGTCACCCACTACTGGAAGGTCGTGCAGGCGCCTGGCTCGGAGTACGCGATCTTCACCCACGTGCGCGGCAACGGCGGCGAGTGGATGAACGTCGATTCCACCAAGATGCGCCAGAGCTACCCGGTCGCCGACTGGAAGGCCGGCGACATCATCCGGGACGAGCAGACCATCACGCTCAAGGGCGACTGGAAGTCGCCGGTGGCGACGGTCAATCTCGGCCTCTACCGCCGCGGCGGCTCGACCGAGAACGACCGGCTGCAGATCGTGAGCGGCCCCTCGGACGGCCACCGGGGCGTGCAGGCGGCCCGCTTCACCGTCGGTGCCGGCGCGGGTGCCGCGGCGGCGCCGGGCGGCAAGGACGCCGCTGGCGGCAAGCGCTTCGTGGTCAGGCGCGCCGCCGGCCCGATCGCGATCGACGGCAAGGCCGATGAGCCCTCGTGGGCGAGCGCGGCGTCGACCGGGCCGTTCAAGGACGCCGAGGGCACCAGCGGGCCGGTCGCGCCGACCAGCGCGCGCCTGCTCTACGACGACAAGCACCTGTACGTCTTCTTCGACATCGCCGACGGCGACGCGTTCTCGCAGTACAAGCGTCCCGACGATCCGCTCTGGAAGGAAGACACCGTCGAGCTGTTCATCGACGCCGACAAGAGCGGTCGCGGCTACGTCGAGCTGCAGGTGAACCCGAACAACGCGCAGTTCGACTCGTGGTTCGCGACCACGCGCGCCCAGCCGGGCGACGAGAAGTGGACGAGCGGCATCGTCTCGGCGGTCGTGGTCGACGGCACCGCCGACAACCGCGGCGACGCGGACAAGGGCTGGCACGTCGAGATCGCGATCCCGCTCGCCGCCGTGAAGGGCAAGGACGACGCCATGGCGCTGACCCTGCCGCCCGCGGTCGGCGACACCTGGAAGCTGAACTTCGTGCGCGTCGAGAAGGCCAAGGACGCCAAGCAGATCACGGCTTCGTCGTGGGCGTCGATCACCATGGCCGACTTCCACGCCATCGATCGCCTCGTGACGGTGACCTTCGGCGACGAGAAGGGCCAGGTCGCGGCGGCCGCGCCCGCGCCGGTCTCACCGAACCCGGCGCCAGTGAAGGAAATGAAGATCGACCCCAAGACGGTCGAGAAGAAGCCCGCGCAGCCATGATCCACGCGCGCGCGGGCCGTGGACGCGCGCTCGCGCTCGCGCTGACGCTGGTCACCGCGTGCGGCGCCGGGGGCAATCCGAGCTGGCGCAACCAGGCTGGCGGCGAGGGCGGCACGCCCGGCTCGGGCGGCGGCACGCCCGGCAAGCCGCGCGAGTTCAGCCCCGGCGGCGCCGGCGCGACCCGCTACAACGATCCCGCCGACGCGAACCACGCGCCGTCCTCGCCCATCGCCGACGCCATCCTGGGCGCGGTGCAGGCCGGGGCCACCGAGGCCGGCGATCCGGTGCCGGCCGCCGACGCGCGCCTCTACGCGGTCGCCCAGGATCTCGCTGACTTCCTCGACGGCGGCGAGCTGCCGCCCTACGCGGCGATCGAGTTCGCGCTCGCGTTCCATGGCCTGGTCGAGCCGTCGCCCGAGATCATCCTGATCGAGGGCGACGAGCGCGACCCGATCGGCCTGGGCGAGGCGGTGCGCGACAAGCTGCCGCAGTCGCTGGCGCGCGGTGACTTCACGCGCGTCGGCGTGGGCGTCGTGCACGGCGAGGGCACGGTGGTGCGCGCGGTGCTCGCCCTGCACGCGAGCGCGCTCGAGACCGACCCGTTCCCGCGCCAGGCCGCGGTCGGCGGCTCGATCGCGCTGCGCGGTCGTGTGCTGCCGCCCTACGGCGAACCCACGCTCTACGTCACCAGCACCAGCGGCAACGTCGACAAGCAGCCGGTCGTGCGCGACGGTGGCGCGGGCTTCCGCGCCGAGATCGCGTGCCCCGGCGCGGGCCGGCGCCAGGTCGAGATCATCGGCCGCGGCCCCTCGGGCGTGACCGTGCTGGCCAACTTCCCGGTCTTCTGCGGCGTCGCGCCGCCGCGCACGGTCACCATCGCCTCGCCCTCGGGTGACCACTTCCGCGACGCCGGCGAGGCCGAGAAGCTCATCTTCGCGCAGCTCAACCGCGACCGCGCCGCGCACGGTCTGGGCGGGCTGGTCTGGTCGGATCGCGCGGCCACCATCGCGCGCGCCCACAGCATCGACATGCAGGCGCACGACTTTGTCGCGCACGTGTCGCCGCGCACCGGCAACGCGGGTGACCGCGCCAAGGCGGGCGGGCTGGCCACGCCGCTCGTGCTCGAGAACGTGGCGCGCGCCTACTCGCCATCCGAGGTGCAGACCGGCTTCATGAACAGCCCCGGGCACCGCGGCAACGTGCTGTCGACCGACGCGACCCATGTCGGCATCGGGGTCGTGCTCGGCCGCGAGGTGAACGGCAAGCGCGAGCTCTACGTGACGCAGGTGTTCTACCGCGTGCCGCCGCGGATCTCGCCCTCGCAGGCGCGCGAGCGGGCGACCGCGGCGCTGATCGCCGCGCGCAAGCAGGCGGGTGCCGCCGAGGTGCGCCTCGACAAGAATCTCGAGGCCATCGCCCAGCAGCTCGCCGAGTCGCTGGCGCGCGGCGAGGATCGCGACAAAGCGGCCCACCGCGCCGAGGTGCAGCAGGAGGCGCTGGCCTCGCGCTTCTCGTCGG
>JBKJOI010000690.1:0-3436 GCA_046595695.1 Haliangiales bacterium
GACCGGGCCGACCTCGTGGCCCGCGCCGGCCGACGAGGGCGCGCGCGTGCCCAGCATCGTCACCGGCACGGCGCTCGCCACCGCTGCCCCGACCACCACCGCGGCCAGCGCCGCCGTCACCGCCGCGCCCGCGCGCGCGTACCTCTACCGTCCCGAGCTGGTCGGCCGCGAGGACGTGCGCGAGCGGCTCACGCTGCGGATCTCGGCCGCCGAGGGGGGCCTGGGCAGCTGCGTGTACCTGGGCGGCGAGAGCGGCGTGGGCAAGACCGCGCTCGCCGCCGAGGTCACGCGCCTCGCCGCGCAGCGCGGCATGCAGGTGATCGCCGGCGAGTGCGTGCCGCTGTCGGGCGCGACCACCGCCGGCGAGACCGTCGGCGGCCCGCTGCACCCGTTCCGTCCCTTCCTGCAGGCGGTCGCCGATCGCTGCATGGAGCGCGGCGCCGAGGCCACCGGCCGGCTGCTCGGCGGGCGCGGCCCGCTGCTCGCGACCATCGAGCCGGCGCTCGCGCGGGTGAGCGCCGAGATGCCCCGGCCCGCCGAGCTGCCCGCCGAGGCGGCGCGCCGGCGCCTCCTGCAGACGCTCGCGTACACGGTGGCGCAGATGGCCGAGGAGCGGCCGCTCCTCCTGGTCCTCGACGATCTGCAGTGGGCCGACGAGCTCACGCTGGCGTTCCTGACCTCGCTACCGCCGACCTGGTTCCAGGGCAAGCGGCTGCTGATCGTCGCCACCTACCGCGCCGACGAGGTCTCGCCCATGCTCGCCGAGGCGCTCGCCGCGCCCGACACTGTGCACGTCGAGCTGACGCGCCTGGACGCGCGCACCGTCGAGGCCATGGTCGGCGAGATGCTGGCGCTGCCGGTGCCGCCGCCCGAGCTGGTCGAGTACGTGGCGCGCGCGTCGGAGGGTAACCCGTTCTTCGTCGCCGAGTACCTGCGCGCGGCGGTGGCGGAGGGCCTGCTCACGCGCGACCTCGGCGGCCACTGGCGCTTCGTGCGCGCCGGCGGCGAGGGCGATCGCGTGCGGCTGGCGCTGCCGCGCGGGCTGCGCGAGCTCATCGGCCGCCGCCTGGCCGGGCTGCCGCCGCTGGCCCAGCGCGTCGTCGAGGTGGGCGCGGTGATCGGCCGTGAGTTCGAGGCCGAGCTGGTGCTCGCGGTCGCCGGCCTGTCGGAGACCGACACCGGTGCGTCGCACGCGCTGTCCGAGCTCCTGGTGCGCCACGTGCTCGAGGCCGACGGCGCCAAGCTGCGCTTCGTGCACGACAAGCTGCGCGAGGTCGCCTACGAGCGGCTCGGCGACGACGAGCGCGGGCCGCTGCACGGCGCCGCGGCGCGCGCGATCGAGACGCGCTCGGCCGGCAGCCCGCAGAAGTTCGCCGAGCTGGCGCACCACTTCCAGCTCGCCGGCGACACCGCGGCGGCGCTCGGCTACCTGGAGAAGAGCGGCGAGCACTCGCTGCGCTCCTCGGCGCACGCCGCCGCCGCCGATGCGTTCACGCGCGCGCTGTCGCTCGACGCCGAGCACGGCCGGCGCACCTCGCCACGCCAGCGCGCGCGCTGGGCGCACGGTCTGTCCAAGGCGCACTTCGCGCTCGGCGATCTCATCGCTGCCGAGACCCACGCGCGTGCCGCGCTCGATCAGCTCGGCCGTCCGCTGCCGTCGTCGCCGCTCGGCTGGGGACGCGTGCTGGTCGGCGAGGCGCTGCGCCAGACCTGGCACCTGTTCGGCCCGACGCGCGGCGACGACGACCTGCCCGCCGGCGAGCGCGCCGATCTGTCGGAGGCCGCGCACGCCGCCAGCCTGATGACCCACCGCTTCTACTACGTGGGCGACTCGGCGGCCATGATCGGCGCGTCGCTCCTGTCGGTGAACCTGGCCGAGCGGGTCGGCGCGGGCTGGCAGGTGCCGCGCTCGTACTCGTGGCTCGGCTACGTCGTGGGGCTGCTGCGCCGGCACGAGCTGGCCGCGCGCTACTTCGCGCTCGCCCACGAGGGCGCCACGCGCCTCGACGACACCTCCGAGCTCGCCTTCGCCCACGTCATCGAGGCCGTCTACCACATCGGCTTCGGCGCCTGGACCCGCGCCGAGGAGCGCGCGGCGCGCGCGCTGGCGCTGTGCGAATCCGACGTGCAGATGCGCGAGCTCGTGCTCACCGTCCTGGGCCACATCGAGTTCTACACGGCGCGCCACGAGGACTCGCGCCGGCGCTATGCTGAGCTGCTCGCGTCGGCGCGCACGCGCAAGAACGAGCAGCACACCACCTGGGCGCTGTTCTCGATGGGCCGCGCGCTGTGCGCCCAGCAGCAGTGGGAAGGCGCGCTGCCGCTGCTCGACGAGGCGCGCGCGCGGCTCGAGCGCAAGAGCGAGCTCGACTCGGAGATCATCTGCATGGGTCTGCTCGCGCTGGTCAACCTGCGTCGTGACGACACCGACGCCGCGCTCCGCCTGGCCGTCGAGACGCTGGCGCGGGTGCGCCGCTCGCGCCCGGCCAGCTTCGCGGTGGTGAGCGGCTACGACGGCGCCGCCCAGGTGCTGCTCGAGCTGTGGGAGCGCGGCGCCCGCTCCGGCCGTACCGACGCCTCGCTCGAGCGCGGTGCCGTCGAGATGGCCGCGGCGCTGGGCAAGCTGGCGCGCCTGTTCCCGATGGCCGGGCCGCTCGCGGCGCTGCACGCCGGCCGGGTCGAGGAGCTGCGCGGCCGCGCGCGCCGCGCGCGCCGGCGCTACGAAGAAGCCGCGCGCCTCGCCGACGAGCTGGCGATGCCGCGCGAGCGCGAGCTCGCCGCCGAGGCGGTCGCGCGCACCGCGAACTGAAGGTTTCGGATCCAACGACTCGACCGGCGGGGGGGACTCATGGCCAAGAAGCGCATCGCGATCCTGGGTGGAGGTATGTCGTCGCTCGTCACCGCGTTCGAGCTGACCGCGAAGCCGGGTTGGGAGGACGAGCTCGACATCACCGTCTACCAGACCGGCTTCAGGCTCGGCGGCAAGGGCGCGAGCGGCCGCAACCCCGAGATCCACGAGCGGATCGAGGAGCACGGGCTGCACATCATGTTCGGCTTCTACGACAACGTGTTCCGGGTCATGAAGCAGGCGTACTCCGAGCTCGGCCGCGCGCCGACCGAGCCGCTCTCGACCTGGCAGGAGGCGTTCAAGCCCCACGACCTCATCGTCATGATGGAGAAGCACGGCGCCCAGTACCTGCCGTGGGCGGTGTCGCCGCCGCGCAACGACATCGAGCCGGGCACCGAGGGCCTGCTCACCGGACCCTTCCAGTACCTGGTCCAGCTGCTCGAGCACATGCTCTTCCGCTTCCACACCTGGACCGCGACCTCGCCGCACGCCGAGCTCGCCACCGCGTCGAAGAAGGTGTTCACCGAGGGTGACATGACCGCGGTGCACGCGCAGGTGCGCGCGATCGTCGGCGCCGCCGAGAGCGCC
>JBKJOI010000713.1:0-15364 GCA_046595695.1 Haliangiales bacterium
TCATCGAGATGGCGCCGGATCCGATCGCCCAGACAAAGCCGCCGGTGCCGGTGCCGGTGCCGGTGCCGGTGCCGGTGCCGGTGCCGGTGCCGGTGCCGGTGCCGGTGCCCGCGGAGCGGCCGCCCGCCAAGCCCGCGGCGCCTGCGGCCCCCGCGGCGGTCGCACCCGCGCCCGCGCCAGCGCCGGTGCCCGTGGAAGCCACGCTCACCATCCAGGTGACGCCCGCCGATGCGCCGGGGCTCGTGATCGTCGTCGATGGCGCAGCGCTGGCCGGCAACGCGATCACGCTGCCCGCGAACGCCCGGAAGAAGCTCAAGATTGTCGTGCGGGCCAAGGGCTACGCCGACTGGTCGCAGCGCGTCGCCGTCGGCGCCGACACCACGCTCGACGTGACGCTCGTGCGCAAGTCCATGGGCGACAAGGGTCCGGGCGGCGCGCTCGGGCTGTGACGGAGGCGACCGTGAGCGAAGTCGCGGTGGAGCTGCGCGCACCCGGGGAGCACGACCTCGACGTGCTGTGCGCGATGATGGAGGAGTTCAACCGCTTCGAGAGCATCCCGTGGACGCGCGCCACCGGTGAGGCGGCACTGCGCACGCTGCTCGGCGATGCACAGCTGGGCTTCGTCACGCTGGCGTCCACGGCCGACGCACCTGTGCCGTTCGGCTACGCGGTGGTCACCTTCGGCTTCGACCTCGAGTGGGGCGGGCGCGACGCCTTCCTGACCGAGCTCTACCTGCGCCCCGACTCGCGCGGGCGCGGCCTGGGCGCGCTGACGCTGGCCGCGGTCGAGACCGCGGCGCGTGCGCGCGGCGCGCGCGCCATCCACCTCATGGTGCGCCACGACAACGCGCCGGCGAAGGCGCTCTACCACCGCGCCGGCTACGGCGTGCCGCCGCGCCTGTTCATGAGCAAGCGGCTGGTCACGGAGCCGTGACGAGCAGCCGGTAGTCGTCGTTGGTGCGCTCGTTGTTGAAGCCGTAGACCTCGACGGCGTAGGTGCCCGCGCCGAGCTGCGGCTTCACGATCTTCTCGTTGTCCATGAAGCCGGTCGATTCGCCGATCTTCACCATCGTCGCGTCGTAGAGGCGGATGTCGAGGTCGCCGCCCGCGGTCACGAACGTGCAGTCGATGGTGACGTCGTGCGCCTCGGCGATCGTGAAGCTGTAGAAGTCGTGCTCGCCCAGCGGCCGCAGCGCGATGGGCCCGTAGGTGACGCCGACGTCGATGGGCGTGGCCTCCGCCTGGGTGTCGTTGGGCTCGTAGAGCGTGATCGGCGAGGGTGGCGCGTCGGGCGCGAGCGGATCGGCGTCGGCGAGCTCGGCGTCGGGGCCCGGTGCGCCATCGGTGATCTCGCCATCGAAGTCGAGGATGAAGGAGCAGCCCGATGGCAGGACCAGCCCGACGAGGACGAGCGGTAGAGCACGCCAGCACGTCATGCGCACACGGTACGGTAGGCGCGCCGGCAGCGTCAAGAACGCGGCTGGGCTGCGCGCGCCAGCACCTCGTCGAGCATCGGCTCGGTGAGCCGGCCGGTGAAGGTGTTCTGCTGGCTCACGTGGTAGCAGCCGTGCAGCGCGAAGCCGCGTCCGTTCGCCGCGACGAGTGACGCGAAGGCGCCGTGCGCGAAGCGCGGCCACGGGCGCGGCGCCGCGAGCACGCGGCAGGCGGCGTCCCACGCGAACGCGCCCAGCGTCAGGATGCTGTCGACGCGCGGCAGCGCCGCGAGCTCGCGCGCCAGGAAGGGCGTGCAGGCGTCGCGCTCGGCGGGCGCGGGCGCGTTGTCTGGCGGCGCGCAGCGCACCGCCACGGTGACCCAGGCGCCGCGCAGCACGAGCCCGTCATCTTTCGCCACGCTCCGCGCCTGGTTCGCCAGCCCGGCGCGATGCAGCGCGCGGTACAGCCACTCGCCCGAACGATCGCCGGTGAACACGCGGCCGGTGCGGTTCGCGCCGTGCGCCGCGGGCGCGAGCCCGAGCACCAGCAGGCGCGCCTCGGGATCGCCGAAGCCGGGCACCGGTCGGCCCCAGTAGATCTCCTCGGCGTAGGCGGCGCGGCGCTCCCGCGCGACGCGCTCGCGCCACGCGACCAGGCGCGGGCAGCGTGTGCAGCCGGTGATCTCGCGCGCGAGCAGGGGCAGGGACGGCTTGCGTGGCATGGTCGCTTTTGTTAAGGTCCGCGCGCCTTTAGATAGCACGACGAGAGCAAACACCGTGTACTTCCAAGACGTCATCCTGACCTTGCAACGCTTCTGGGCCGAACGTGGCTGCGTGATCATGCAGCCCTACGACATGGAGGTCGGCGCCGGGACGTTCCATCCCGCCACCTACCTGCGCGTGCTCGGCCCCGAGCCGTGGAACACCGCCTTCGTGCAGCCATCGCGCCGTCCCACCGACGGTCGCTACGGCGAGAACCCCAACCGCCTGGGCGCCTACTACCAGTTCCAGGTGGGCATGAAGCCGGCGCCGGTGAACGTGCAGGAGGTCTACCTCGACTCGCTGCGGGCGATCGGGCTCGACCCGCGCGACCACGATATCCGCTTCGTCGAGGACGACTGGGAGTCGCCCACGCTGGGCGCCTGGGGCCTTGGCTGGGAGGTCTGGGCCGACGGCATGGAGGTCACCCAGTTCACCTACTTCCAGCAGGCGGGCGGGATCGATCTCAAGCCGGTGACCGCCGAGCTCACCTACGGGCTCGAGCGCATCACGATGTACCTGCAGAACTGCAACAATGTGTACGACCTGGACTGGGTCAAGGGTGTGAAGTACGGCCAGGTTCACCACCAGAGCGAGGTGGAGTACTCGAAGTTCAACTTCGAGCACTCCGACGCCAAGCTGAACTTCATGCTCTTCGACGAGTTCGAGAAGCAGGCCAAGCGCCTGGCCGAGGCCGGCCTCGTGCTGCCCGCCTACGACTACTGCATGAAGTGCTCGCACACCTTCAACCTGCTCGACGCCCGCGGCGCCATCAGCGTGACCGAGCGGCAGCGCTTCATCGGGCGCGTCCGCACCATCGCCAAGGCGTGCGCCGAGGGCTACGTGAAGGAGCGCGCCAGGCTGGGCTTCCCGCTCTTGCCGCCCGAGCAGGGCAAGATCGCCGCCGCGGCGTTCCACGCCAACCTCGAGGCCGGCGTCTCGGCCGCGGCGATCGCCGCGGCGCGCGCGCTCGACCTGGTAGATCGTGCGCAGGCGGTGGCCGCGTGAGTGCCCCGACCGCGGACCTGCTGTTCGAGATCGGCACCGAGGAGATCCCGGCCGGCTTCCTGGCGCGCGCGCTCGAGGCGCTGCCCGGGCTGGCCAAGGAGCGCCTCGACGGCGCGCGCCTCGGCTACACCAGCATCGCTTCGCTCGGCACGCCGCGCCGGCTGACGCTATCGGTGACCGGCCTGCCGATCGCGCAGCCCGACGTCTCCGAAGAGGTCACCGGGCCGCCCGCGAAGGCCGCCTTCGACGCCGCCGGCAAGCCCACCAAAGCCGCCATCGGCTTCGCGCAGAAGAACGGTGTCGCGGTCGAGGCGCTGCGCGTGCTCGAGGTGCCCGGCAAGGGCGCGTACATCGCGGCGACGCGCCAGCTCACCGGCGCGCCCACGGCCACGCTCCTGCCCAAGCTGCTCGGCGAGCTGGCGCGCGCGATCCCGTGGAAGAAGCAGATGCGCTGGGCCTCGCTCGACGAGGCGTTCGTGCGCCCGGTGCACTGGATCGTCGCGCTCTTCGGCGGCGAGGTCGTGCCGCTCGAAGCGTGGGGCGTGAAGTCGGGCCGCGAGACGCGCGGGCACCGCTTCCTGGCGCCCGGCGCGCTCGCGCTGACCGGCGCGCTCGACGACTACAAGACCCAGCTGCGCACCGCCTTCGTGGTCGTCGACGGCGCGTCGCGGCGCACCATGATCGAGGCCGAGCTCGCGCGCGTCGAGCAGGAGGCGGGCGTGCGCCTGCGCCCCGACGCGGCGCTGCTCGACGAGGTCACCAACCTGGTCGAGTACCCGCAGGCGATCTGCGGCAGCTTCGACGAGGCTTTCCTCGAGGTGCCCGCCGAGGTGATCGTCTCGGCCATGCGCGCGCACCAGCGCTACTTCGCCATGGAGCAGGCGGGTGGGGCGCTCGCCAACAAGTTCGTCACCATCGCCGGCACGGTCACGCGTAACCCGGCCAAGGTGCGCGCGGGCAACGAGCGCGTGCTGGGCGCGCGGCTCTCCGACGCGCGCTTCTTCTTCCGCGAGGACCAGCACACCGGCCTCGAGGCCATGGCCGCCAAGCTCGCCGGCGTGGTCTTCCAGAAGGACCTCGGCACCGTCGGTGAGAAGGTCGTGCGCATCGCCGGCGCCCAGGCGGCCGCCCAGCACGCCGGCGTGGACGCGCCGGCGTGGAGGCGCACGGCGGCCCTCGCCAAGGCGGATCTCACCTCCAAGATGGTCGGCGAGTTCCCGGATCTCCAGGGCGTCATGGGCAGCCAGTACGCGCGCCTCGCCCAGGAGCCCGCTGACATCGCCGACGCCATCCTCGAGCACTACCTGCCGCGCGGCGCCTCGGACGGGCTACCGAAGGGCGCGCTCGGGGCGGCGCTGGGCATCGCCGACCGCATGGACACGGTCGTGGGCTGCTTCGCCGTGGGCCTGGGGCCGACCGGCTCGACCGACGCGTTCGGCCTGCGCCGCGCCGCGCTCGCCATCCTGAACCTGCTCCTGGCGCGCGGCTGGGACGTCTCGCTCGCCGCGCTCGTCGACGACGCAGCCGCCGGCCTGGCCGACAAGCTGGGCAAGAAGTGGTCGCCCGAGCGTCGAACAGAAGTGCTCGAGTTCTTCAAGAACCGCCTGCGCGGCCTGCTCGTCGAGCAGAAGGGCCTGGCCGCCGACTGTGTCGACGCCGCGCTCGCCGCCGGCGCCGACGACGTGCCCGACGCCGCGGCGCGCGCCGCGGCGGTGGCGCACCTGCGCGATCGCCCCGACTTCGAGCCGCTCGCCGTCGCCTTCAAGCGCGTCGGCAACATCCTGAAGGGCGAGAAGGCCGCGGGCGAGCCCGACCGCGCGCGCTTCGCCCACGCCAGCGAGTCCGCGCTGTGGGACGCCTTCACCGGCGCGCGCGGCCGGGTGCAGGAGCTGCTCGGCCGCCGCGAGTACGACAGGGCGCTCAACGAGCTCGCCGCGCTCAAGCCTGCCGTCGACAAGTTCTTCGACGACGTGCTGGTCATGGACAAGGACCCGGCCGTGAAGTCGAACCGCCTGGCCCTGCTGGGCGCGGTGAACGGCACCTTCCTGAAGATCGCGGACTTCCGTCAGCTCGCCGTCGCGTAAGCGTCGGCGTGGGCGAGCGCGCTCGATGGCCTCCAGCGGCACCGCGACATTTGTCGCAAGTGCGCGTCGCCGCAAGCTTTTCGTGCGCTGCCGGCTTGCATTGCAGCGTCACCTCTGATTAGTCTTCCCCACCGTGAGCGCGCCCCGCATCTACTCCTTCGGCAACGGCCAGGCCGACGGCGACGGCCGCATGAAGGATGTGCTCGGCGGTAAGGGCGCCGGGCTCGCCGAGATGGTGCGGCTGGGCATCCCGGTGCCGTCCGGGTTCACGATCCCGACCGCGGTGTGCGCCGAGTACGACGCCGCGGGGCGGCAGCTGCCCGCCGGGCTCGACGGTGAGGTGCGCGCCGCGCTGGCGCGCGTGGAGCGCGACATGGACGCGCGCTTCGGCGATCCGGAGCGGCCGCTCCTGCTGTCGGTGCGCTCGGGCGCGCGCGCGTCGATGCCGGGCATGCTCGACACGGTGCTCAACCTGGGCCTCTCCGACCGCACCGCCGAGGGGCTCGCGCGCGTGTCCGGGAACGCGCGCTTCGCCTACGACTGTTACCGCCGCTTCGTCGCGATGTACGGCGACGTCGTGCTCGGCGTCAAGTCGGAGGACGAGCGCGGCAAGGACCCGTTCGAGGAGATCCTCGAGGCCAAGAAGAAGACGCGCGGCGTCGAGCGCGACGTCGATCTCACCGCCGATGATCTGAAGGACCTGGTCGCGCGCTTCAAGGACGCCATCCGCGCCGCCAAGGGCGTCGCGTTCCCCGACGATCCCTTCGAGCAGTTGCACGGCGCGATCGGCGCGGTGTTCGACAGCTGGCACAACGCGCGCGCGGTCACGTACCGAAAAATGTACGGCTACCCGTCCGACTGGGGCACCGCAGTCAACATCCAGGCCATGGTCTACGGCAACCTGGGCGACGACTGCGGCACGGGGGTGGCCTTCACGCGCGACCCCGCCACCGGCGAGAAGAAGCTCTACGGCGAGTTCCTTCTGAACGCCCAGGGCGAGGACGTCGTCGCCGGCATCCGCACGCCGCGCCCGATCGCGGAGCTCGCCACGGTCGCGCCCGAGGCGTATCAGGCGCTCGAGGACATCCGCACACGCCTCGAGCAGCACTTCCGCGACATGCAGGACGTCGAGTTCACGGTGCAGCGCGGCAAGCTGTGGATGCTGCAAACGCGCAACGGCAAGCGCTCGGCGCGCGCCATGGTGAAGATCGCGGTCGATCTGGTCGCCGAGGGCCGCATCGACCGGCGTGAGGCGGTGCTGCGCCAGGAGCCGAGCAAGCTCGACGAGCTCCTGCACCCGCGCCTCGACCCCGGCCACGAGCGCAAGGCGGTCGCGCGCGGGCTGCCCGCGTCGCCGGGCGCGGCCATCGGCCGCATCGTGCTGACCGCCACCGAGGCCGCCGTGCGCGCCGCGCGGGGCGAGGACGTGATCCTCGTCCGCATCGAGACCTCGCCCGAGGACATCCACGGCATGAAGGCGGCGCGCGGCATCCTGACCGCGCGCGGCGGCATGACCTCGCACGCGGCGGTCGTGGCGCGCGGCATGGGCCGGCCGTGCGTCGTGGGTGCGTCGACGATCTCGATCGACTACAAGGCCGGCACCCTGCGCGCCGGCAGCGCGTCGCTCAGGGAAGGCGACGTCATCACGATCGACGGCTCGTCGGGCGAGGTCATCCTCGGCCGCATGCCGCTCGTGCCCGCGCGCCTCGACGAGGACTTCGCCACGCTCATGGGCTGGGTCGACGCCGCGCGCACGCTGCGCGTGCGCACCAACGCCGACACCACCATCGACGCCAAGACCGCGCGCGCGTTCGGCGCCGAGGGCATCGGGCTGTGCCGCACCGAGCACATGTTCTTCGAGCCCGAGCGCATCGTCGCGGTGCGCCAGATGATCCTCTCGGATACCGCGGCCGAGCGGCGCGCCGCGCTCGCGCGCATCCTGCCCATGCAGCGCGGCGACTTCGAGGGCATCTTCCGGGTCATGGACGGCCTGCCGGTGACCATCCGGCTGCTCGATCCGCCGCTGCACGAGTTCCTGCCCCAGGCCGACGCCGAGTTCGACGAGGTCGCGCGCGCGCTCGGGGTGCCCGTGGCCACGGTGCGGGCGCGCGCCGCCGAGCTGCACGAGCAGAACCCCATGCTCGGTCACCGCGGCTGCCGGCTCGCGGTCACCCACCCCGAGATCTACGAGACCCAGGTGCGCGCGATCGCGCAGGCCGCGGCCGCCATGACGGCCGCGGGCGTGGTCGTGCACCCCGAGATCATGATCCCCATCGTGGGGCTCGCGCGCGAGCTCGAGAGCATGCGCGCGCTGGTCGAGCAGGCCTGGCGCGCCGAGGCCGGGGACACACCGGTCTCGATCGGCACCATGATCGAGCTGCCGCGCGCCTGCGTGCAGGCGGGCGAGATCGCCCGCCACGCCGACTTCTTCTCCTTCGGCACGAACGACCTCACCCAGACCACCTTCGGCTTCTCACGCGACGACATCGGGCACTTCCTGCCCGCGTACCTCGACCAGGGGCTCCTGCCGGTCGACCCGTTCGTGGTCCTCGATCGTGACGGCGTGGGCGAGCTCATGCGCCTGGGCACCACGCGCGGGCGCGTCACCCGGCCCGGGCTCAAGGTCGGCATCTGTGGCGAGCACGGTGGCGATCCCTCGTCGGTGGCGTTCTGCCACGAGCTCGGGTTCGACTACGTCTCGTGCTCACCTTTCCGCGTTCCCATTGCCCGTCTCGCGGCGGCCCAGGCGGCTCTCCAGGCCGCAGGCAACCCGGCGGCGGGCTAGTGCGTCCAATTTCGAGGCTGGAATCCATGTCTTTTCATAATCTTCGACTGCCCAAGCTCACGTCCGGGACGCCACGGGCCACGATCGCCACGCTGACGGCCGCGGCCGCGCTGGCCAGCGCCTGCGCGGCGAGCTCGCCGGTGCCGCCCGAGCGCGACCCGTACTTCCCCGCCTCGCTGGCCATCGCGCCCGACGAGAGCCACCTGTTCGTCGCCAACGCCAACTCCGACCTGAAGTACGGCTCGGGCTCGGTGCAGGTGTACGACCTGAACGCGGTCTCGGCGCTCGTCGACGGCTGGCAGGGCGGCACGAGCGGCGCGGCGCCGGTCGGCTGCACCGCCGATCCGTTCCGACCCGAGCTCGCGCTGTGCCCGTCGACGGTCGCGGGCGTGCGAGCCTCGTACGTCGTGCATGCGGCGCAGGTCGGCAACTTCGCCTCGTCGATCGGCGTGCAGGAGCTCGACGGCGGCATCCTGCGTCTGTTCTCGACGGTGCGCGGCGATCCTTCGATCACCTGGCTCGACTACGACCCGGGCGCGCGCGCGCTCGAGTGCGGCGGCTCGGGCGGCTTCCCACGCTGCGACGATCGCCACCGCCTCGACACCTTCCGCAACGACCCGGATTTGGGTGAGCTGTCGGCCGAGCCGTTCAGCGTCGCCATCGACGGCGCGCGCGAGCACGTGGTGGTCACCCACCTGACCTCGGGCCGCGTGTCGCTGGTGCGCGCGCCGCGCGACCCCGCGGGCGCGCCCACGTTGCAGGACTCGCTCTCCGGCATCTGGGCGCCCAACTTTTCGCAGGGCCTCATCAGCGCCGTGGGCGTGGCGGCACGCCTGCCCGGCGACCCGAGCGGGCTGTTCTACGTGACCAGCCGCTCGGAGGCGCGCATCAACGTCGTGCGCTCGATCGACACCACCGCACCCGACGGCACGCCGACGGCTCGCCTGGTGCGCGCCTCGTCGTTCTTCTACGCGCCCGAGCCCGCGGGCGACCGCACCGACGGCGATGCGCGCGGGATCACCTTCTCGCCCGACGGCAACCAGGCGTACGTGGTCAGCCGCACGCCCGCGTCGCTCATGATCTTCGACACCTCGCTCGACGCTACCGGCGCGCCGCGCAACCAGCTGCTCGGCCAGGTCGAGGTCTGCCCGCGTCCCAACGACGTCGCGGTCGTCGACTCCGGTCTGGGCCTGCGCGTCTACGTGCCGTGCTTCGACACCGGCGAGGTCTGGGTCGTCGACGCCGACCACGCGCTGCTCGACGCCACCGTCACCGTGGGCCGCGGCCCCGACAGCATCGTCATCGCAACCGACCGCCAGCTCGCCTACGTCGCCAACTACGGCGACGACACCATCTCGGTGATCGATCTCGATCCCGCCAGCGCCACCTACCACCACACCGTGCTGCAGCTCGGCAAGCTGCGCGGAGAAGACTAGTGCTTCGCCAGACGTTCCTGATCCCGGCCTTCCTGGCCGCGGCCGCGGCCGCGCTCGCCGCGTGCTCGAGCGACGCCCCGCCGACCGCGGAGTTCCACTTCGACCGGCCCTCCGACGTCGCGTTCGGCTGCATCACCTTCGATCGCCTCGACGACGGCGGAGTCGACAACTCGCGGACGGTCGCCGCGCCGCTCGCCGACTGCTCGCTGACCTCGGACCAGGCGCGCGACGCGGGCATGGTCTCGGGCGCGCTGGTCGGCTTCACCACCCAGACCACCAAGAGCGACGTCGTGGTCGCCAACCTGGGCAATGGCGACGTTGGCGACTCGGATCCGCTGACGCCGGGCCACACCGGCTTGTCGGTCGGCTCGCGACCGGTCTCGGCTGACACCACGCCCAACGGCTGCTTCATCGTGGTCGCCAACTCGGGCTCGTGCGACCTGTCGCACCTCGACGTCTTCAAGGCCTCGGCGGCGCTGCGCCCGGCCGACCTGTTCGTCAGCGGCGCGTCGTCGCGGCACCTGGTGCGGGCCACCGCCGGGCCACTCGCCGCGGCGCCGTCGTGGATCGTGACGCCGCCGCCCGAGGACGGGCGCGTCACGTGCCCGACGGCGGCCGAGGGCCTCGCCTACGTCGCGTACCCGAGTTGCCACCTGGTCGCGGCCGTGGATCTCGCCACCGGCAACATCGTCTCCAGCCTCAGCTTCCCCGCAGGCGGCGGGGTGCCCACCATCGGTGGCGCCGACGTGACCTGCCCGGCCGAGTGCCCCGAGATCGTGGGCGCGGCGATCGGTGCCGCGAGCACGGGCGCCGAGCCGACCGCGCTCGCCATGGACCCGGACGGCTCGCGGCTCTACGTGGCCGCGCGCGATCAATCGGCGATCTACGTCGTCGACCTCACCGCCGGCGTGTTCACCCTGGCGACCGAGGTCCCGCTCGAGGACGCGGGCGGCGTGCTGCGCCTCGTGGCCAGCCGTGACCTCTCGATGGGCCAGATGGGCATCTCGGGCACGCGCCGCTTTGTCTACGCGGTCGCGGCCGATGCCTCGGTGCGCGTGGTCGAGGTCACGCCCGCGACCCCCGCGCGCGAGTGCGATACTCAGGTCGACCCGCGTTACCTGCGCGACGCCACCGACGTGAGCCTGCTGCCGTGCTTCGCGGTCGGCGCGCTGACCACCCCGGCGCGGCGAGCCTCCGCCCGCGGACCCGGCATCCGGTTGCCCGGAGACGCGGTGCCCTACGACGTCGCCTTCATCCAGGGCACGCGCGACTTCAACGCCGACCCGGCCATCACGCAGCCGAGCCCTTTTCGCCTGAACGGCAGCTTCGCGGTGGTCACCGGCAAGGACCAGTCGCTCTCCGGCGTCGCGTTCTACGTCAACATCGACGACGAGAACTACGAGGACCTCTACGACCCGACGCAGCCGACGGTGGTCGACATGACGCTGGCGCTGCCGCACCAGCTGCGCGACGGCATCGCCGACCGCCGCCATCCGCCGCCCGCCACCTGCGTCGACGACAACGTCCTCGAGACGCGGACCCAGGGGCCGGTGCGCGCGCTCTCCGACTTCACCCTGGCCGGCGGCCTGACCTATAACTTCGGCGTCCTGGTCGACGAGACGCTGCGGGACGCCGACGGCAACCAGCTCATGACCTACGTCGAGGGCGCGCTGGTGCCGGGGCGCGTAGCGCCGCTCATCCACCTCGAGCGCTGCCTGCGCACCAACAGCTCGGGTGAGCCCGACGGCGAGCGCACCGTGTTCCAGACCTCGGCGACCGCCCCCGCGGCGGTGCGCGCCAAGGTATTTCCCGACCTGGCGGCCACGCCGATCGAGACCTGGATCGTCTCGTGGGAGGGGCCGCTGGCGGCCAGCGCGCTGGAGCAGATCCACCAGGGCGGCGTCGTGCGCCCGGTGCCGGGCCAGCTCGAGCTCGAGCTCAGCGACGCCTCGCAGCCGTTCTGCGACGTGGGCGCGGAGGAGCGCGACATCGTGCGCCTCGACGGTTGCATCAACGACACCGACTGCGCCTTCGACGAGCTCTGCATCTTCGACGCCGAGACCCCGGCCGGCCTGGGCGGCATGTGCCTGCCCGCGAGCCGCGCCGAGGAGCTGGCGGCCACCTGCAAGCAGTACCTGATCTCGCAGCGCAAGTACCTGGTCAAGGCGTCGCCCGCGGACGACAACGGCGCCGACGCCGTGAAGGCGGGCAGCCTGGTGCTGGTGCCCAAGCCCACCGTGCTGTCGTCGACGCCGTACGACGGCTGCACCAGTAATTTGCAGTGCCAGGAGCTCTACGACGACGAGAAGAGCGTGCTCGAGGCCGAGACCGGCCTGCCCCAGGCGCGCGACGAGACCTGGACCTGCCAGCCATCGGCCGAGCTCGGCGATCACAAGCGCTGCATCGCGATCTGCCCGAACAACAACGACGACGAGTGCCCGACCGGCAGTGTGTGCCAGGATCTGCGCTGCATCGAGGGCGCCTTCCCGCCCGCCGAGTGCGTCGCGCCGCTGCAGATCTACGAGGTGCGCGCCGGCAACGCCTTCACGGTCGTGGGCACGACCACGGGGTACCTGCACAATCGAATCCTCGATCCAGGCACCGGCACGTGCGTCGACGACGCCGCCGGCGACCCGCTGCGGGTCGGTCGTTTCCACCCGCGCGAGGAGGCCTGTGTCCTCGACGACGGCAACGTGCCCACCGGCCCGAACCCGTGCTCGCTCGACCTGCTCGAGCCGGTCGGGGTCAGGCGCGCCGGGCAGACCGCGGTCGAGATCGGCACCCGCCGGAGCCTCGGCATCCGCTTCCGCAACCTGTCGTTCCGCATCGACATCTCCGACGTCGTCTCGCTGCACCCCAAGGTGGCGGGTGTGTTCTTGGTGGCGGTGCCGCTCGCCTTCCGTTTCCTCTTCGAGATCGGCGGCGGCTTCGCGGCGCGCGCCGACCAGCTGAGCTCGCCGCCCGCGCTGCTGCCCACGCGCGTGCGCCTGGGTCCCGACGGCGCCGTCTGGGTCGTCGACTCGGGCGACGCGAACACGCTGGTCGGCGTCCGCCGCGGACAGATCCTGCGGCTGACGGCCGAGGGGCTGGCGCTCATCATCAACTAAGCGCGGCCGCGCAGCGGACGCCGGGACGCGCAGCGGACCGAATCGCGCGCAGCGCGATAGCGTAAGGCGCGCGCAGCGCGCCACTGCCCTGCCGAATCGCGCGCCTCGCCCGCATCCCCCGCACGACCCAGGTCAAGAACTTGCCCCGGGCGCAGGCTGGTCCGAAAACTGGACCATGAGCCTGCGCGACGCCGAACGCTTCAAGGATAAGATCGAGGTCAGCCTCGACAGTCGCCAGATCTTCTTCCTCTTCTTCGGGGGAGCGGTGGTCGCCTGCCTGGTGTTCGTGCTCGGCGTGATGGTCGGCCGCCGGCTCGAGGGCCGCGAGCAGGTCGCGCGCAAGGCGGCGACGAGCGCAGCGATCGACCCGCTCGCCGCGCTCGACGAGCTCGGCGCCGACGAGCGCCGCGGCGCCGAGAAGCGCGACGAGCTCGCCTTCCCGCAGGCGCTGGCGGGCGAACCCGAGGAGCGCGCGCGACCGCTGGGCGCGGCCGACGTGGCGCCCGAGCGCGCGGCCGCCGCACCGCCGGCCGTGCTGCCCGGTGACAAGGCCGCCGAGAAGAAGGCCGCCGACGACAGCAAGAAGGCCGCCGAAGAGGCGAAGGACGCCAGGAAAGCGGAGGAGGCGCGTATCGCCGCCGACAAGAAGGCCGAGGAGACCCGCCTGGCCGCCGACAAGAAGGCCGCCGACGCGAGCGCCGCCGCCGACAAGAAGGCCGCCGAGGACGCCCGGAAGGCCGAGGAGAAGGCGGCAAAGGCCGGGCAGGGCACCGCCGCGGTGAGCGCGCAGGCCGCGAAGAAGAAGGGAAAGTACACGCTGCAGCTGTCCTCGTTCCAGGATCGCGCCGAGGCGGACGCGTTCGCCGCGAAGGTCGTCGGCGCCGGCTACAAGCCGTACATCGTGCAGAGCGACGTGCCCGATCGCGGCGTGTTCTTCCGTGTGCGCCTGGGTGAGTACGGGTCGCACGAGGAGGCGCTCGCGGCGAAGACCGACTTCGAGGCCAAGCAGCACATCATCGCGTACGTGACCCGGCTGTAGTCTTCCGCGCGCCCTCCGCGCGCGCCCTCCGCATGCGTCAGAAATCGCGAGGCCGGTGGTTGGATCTTCCAGTGCGGCAACGGCCTGCTCACGGCCTGTTCCTGAGCATCCTCCTCTCTGCCTGTGGCGAACACGACGCCCCCGAGCTGCTCGCGATCGGCGAGCTCCCGGCGGCCGAGCAGCTGGCGCTGGCGCGGCGCTTCAACCCGGCCCACGTCTACACCAACCCGGGGCACTTCGCGTCACCGTTCGACTACGCGCTCGAGCCGTTCGACCACGCGCTCGAGCCGTTCGACGGACCCGCCGGCCGACGATGATCACTGATCCGACCACTGGCTTTTAGCCTCGTCTCCCCGCAACATCCCCGTCCGAATGCGCCGGCCCCCTGCCGAAACGCCGCTCATGCGGCAGTATCTGGACGTCAAGGAGCGCTACCCCGACGCGATCGTGTTCTTTCGTCTGGGCGACTTCTACGAGATGTTCTTCGAGGACGCGATCCTCGCCGCGCGCGTCCTCGATCTGACCCTGACCACGCGCGACAAGGGCCGCGAGGACGCCGTGCCCATGTGCGGCGTGCCGCACCATGCCGCGCGCGGCTACGTGGCCAAGCTGGTCGAGCAGGGCCACAAGGTCGTGATCTGCGAGCAGGTCGAGGACCCGCGGCTCGCGAAGGGCATCGTCAAGCGCGAGGTCGTGCGCATGGTGACGCCGGGCGTGCAGCTCGACGAGGACGCGCTCGACGCCAAGGCGCCGCGCTATCTGGCTTGCCTGCACGCGGACGAGGCGGGCACGGGCGGCGCCGCGGGCACGGGCGGCGCCGCGGGTACGGGCGCGGGTACGGGCGCTTCTTTCGGCCTCGCGTACCTCGACGTCACCACCGGTGAGTTCCGCGCGACCTGCGTCTCCGGCGTCGATGCTCTCGTCGACGAGCTCGCCCGTGTCGACGCGCGCGAGCTCCTGGGCTCCGCGCTGCAGCTCGAGGAGGGTGGGGCGCTCGCACCGGTCGTGGCGCGGCTGCGCGGCGTCACCATCTCGCCGATCACGCCGCTCGACGCCGCCGCGGCGCGCGCGCTGATCGCCGAGGCGGTCGCCGGTGGGCCGCCCGAGCTGGCCGCCATGCCGCTCGCGCTGCGCGCCGCCGCCGACGTGGTCGCCTACGCGCGCGCCACCCAACCGGCCGGCGCGCTACCGCTCGCGCGCCTCGCCGTCTACGTGCCCGGTGATACGCTCGTCCTCGACGAGGCGTCCAAGACCAACCTCGAGCTCATCCAGACCATCGTGGGCGCGCGCAAGCAGGGCTCGCTGCTGGGCGTCCTCGACGACACCTGCACCGCGCCGGGCGGCCGCCTGCTGCGCCGCTGGCTGCTCTTCCCGCTCACCGACGTGGCGCTCATCCGGCGCCGCCAGGACGCGGTCGAGTTCCTGGTCGAGCACCAGGCGCTGCGTGGCGAGCTGCGCGACAAGCTGCGCGAGATCTACGACCTCGAGCGCCTCTCCGGCCGGGTCAAGCTGGGCACCGCCACGCCGCGCGATCTGGCCGCGCTGCGCCGCTCACTCGAGCGCCTGCCCGAGCTGGCCGCGCTGCTCTCGGGTGAGCTCGCGCGCGAGCTCGCGCCGCCCGAGCTGCTCGCGATCGACCCGCGCACGCTGGGCGCGCTCGCCGCCGTCGCCGCTGACGTGGCGCGCACGCTCGTCGACGAGCCGCCCGCGCAG
>JBKJOI010000073.1:0-41676 GCA_046595695.1 Haliangiales bacterium
TGAGGCCGTCCAGGATCGACATCCGGTAGATCTCTTCGTGGTAGGCGGCCTCGACGTTCGAGCCGGACAGGAACTTCAGCACCGCCTCGCCGACGCGCACGATGTCGCCGTCGGAGAGCGCGCGGCTGTCGACGCGCTCGTCGTTCACGAACGTGCCGTTGGTCGAGCCGAGATCCTCGACGTACCAGCCGTCGGGCTTGGAGATCAGGCGCGCATGGCGCCGCGACACCGAGTCGGTCTCGACCGGGATGTCGAGCTCGGGCAGCCGCCCGATCACGTGCTCCTCGCGCACCAGCGAGTAGCGACGCCCCAGGTTGGTGATCGTCGGCGGGTACAGCATGACCACGAGCGGCGTGCCGGTGTCGGCAGCCGCCGCCGAGCGTTCGCCCGGCAGCGCGGTCTTCTTGAGGACCAGCGTCCCTGTCTTGTCGTCGCCGCCGGCCATCCCCGTCCTGTCCTGTGCGTGCTGAGTGTCGGTCGCCAGGTGCTATGATCGCGTTCACGCTACCGAGGCACGCCGCGAATGTTCCCGCAGCATACAGCAAATTCCGCAACAGTTACATGGTCCATCGCCCGCAGCCGCAGCGTCGGGCCAGCCGTCGCCATGGTCGCGACGCTCCTGGCCTACCTGATCGGGACGAGCGCACACGCCGCCGAGCCGCCGAGCGATCACGTGATCGAGCGGACGCACGAGACCATGGGTACGGTGATCGTGCTCAAGGCCTGGGGCGAGGACGACGCCGCGGTCGTCGAGGCGTTCGCCGCGGCCTTCGCCGAGTTCGACCGCATCGACGCGCTCATGACCACATGGACCGACGACAGCGAGGTCTCGCGCATCAACGCCGCCGCCGGCACCAAGCGAGCCGTGGTGGTGAGCGACGAGCTGCTCGGCGTGCTCGAGGCCGCGCTGGTCGCGTCCCGGCTGACCGGCGGCGCCTTCGACGTGACCGTGGGCGCGTTCTCCGGGGTGTGGAAGTTCGACGAGGACAAGGACGGCACGCTGCCCGACGAGAAGACGATCCGCGCGCGGCGCAAGCTGGTCAACTGGCGCGACCTGCTGGTCGATCGCAAGAACCACACCGCGAAGCTGCGCCGCAAGGGCCAGCGCATCACGCTCGGCGGCATCGCCAAGGGCTACGCGGTCGATCGCGTCACCCACATGCTGCGCCAGCGCGGCCTCGCCGACTTCGTCGTGCAGGCCGGCGGCGACATGTACGTCTCGGGCGTGCGCGGCGAGCGCAAGTGGCGCGTCGGCATCCGCGACCCGCGCGGCGCGCGCTCCGACTTCTTCGCCATGGCAGAGGTGCAAGACGCGACCTTCTCGACCTCGGGCGACTATGAGCGCTTCATCGTGAAGGACGGCAAGCGCTACCACCACATCCTCGACCCGCGCACCGGCCAGCCGGCGCGCAAGTGTCGCTCGGTGACGGTGATGGCCAGGGACGCGGTCACCGCCGAGGGGCTCACCAAGGGCATCTTCATCCTCGGGCCGGTCGCGGGCATGAAGCTGGTCGAGAAGCTCGACGGCGTCGAGGCCGTGATCGTGGACGCCGACAACAACGTGCACATCTCGAGCGGCTTGAAGGACACCCTGAAGATCGTCCACCCGCCGACGCCCGGGGTTTGATCCAGCGTGCATGCGGCGCGTGTAAAGGTGTGGGTGCTTGCCCCCGAGCTGTGGCGCGCTGCACCCAGCTCGATCCGCGGCGCGAGCTGCAAGTGGCCGAGAACACGCGCGTGGCGCCCGGCACGGCGCATGTAATGCGTGACGTGATGTTCATGCGTCGCCTGCGTCAGCTCGTGCTTCTTCCGCTTCTCGTGCTCGCCGCCTGCGATGGGGCCGTGGAGAGCTCGGGACCGGCCCCGGTCGATCCGGGGGCCGGTGCGCTGTCACCCGAGGCTCGCGGCGTCTTCGAGGCGATCAACGAGGAGCGCACGAGGCGTGGGCTCGAGCCGGTGACGCTGCGCGATGATCTCGTGTGCTCGGCGGCGAAGCACTCGGAGGACATCGGCGAGCGACAGGCGTGCTCGCACGACGGCGCGGATGGCGGCGGACCCGGCGATCGCGTGGAGTCCTGCGGTGGCAGCGGCTGGTCGGGCGAGATCGTGGCCTGCGGTCAGACGACCCCCCGCGAGGCCGTGGACGGCTGGCTGGACAGCCCGGGACACAAGGCCATCATGCTGGATCCCGATCAGCGCCGGGTCGGTGTGGGCATGCACAACCACTACTGGACCGCGATCTTTCACAAGTCCGAGTAGCGCGTCGCGCGTGCGCTAGGATGCGCACCATGCGTATCCACCCATCGTTCGCACGCAGCCTCACCCTGACCCTCGTCACCCTCGCGGCCCTCGCCGTCACCACGCTTACACCGACCGCCGCGCACGCCGCGGAGGGCGCCGCGCGCGGCATCGGCATCGGCGCCACCCGCACGCTCGCCGGCGTGAACGGCGCGACGTTCGTCTACGACGCCTCGGCGTTCCATATCGTCGGCCTGCTCGGCTTCCAGAGCGTCGACCAGGATCCGGGCGATGACCTCACCGCGTTCGCGATCGGCGGCCAGTTCCTCTTTCACGCGCACGTGGCGGCGCAGGCCGACTTCTCGGTCGGCGGCGGCCTGACCATCGTGAGCATCGAGGACGACGGCGACGCCAACGACGAGACCAACTTCCACATCGAGGGCCTCGCGCAGATCCGCGCCTTCATCGTGCCCAACGTAGCGCTGTCGGCCTCGCTTGGCCTGCTCATCGCGCTCGGCGACGACTTCGTCGTCACCGACGGCAGCATCCTCGCGGTCGGCAACGGCGACAGCGCGATCGCGCTCGGCGGCCAGGTGAGCGCGTCGGTCGGGCTGACGTACTTCTTCTAGCGCAGGAGTCATGGAGCAGGAGATCGCGCCCTGCCTCGAGCGTGGCCGTGGTGGTCGACCCACCTCGTCTGTGCGCTGCTGCCCCGGTGCGCCGGACCGCACGATACAAACGCTACACATCCGCTCCGGTCGCAGGCAGCCACTGCAGACAAGACCTCGGGATATCTCGAGTTATACTTGTCTGCCGGATGGGCGTGCGTCTTGCAAAGTGATCTGGCATGGCATCACGTGGAGAGGGAGCCAGGCCCATCAGGATCGTCGTCCACGAGAAACGATGGGCCTGGCTCCCTCTCCACGTGATGCCATGCCCATCGTTTCTCGTGGACGACGATCCTGATGGGCGCGAGACGCTCACCTTGTACCTGGAGGCCCGGGGACACGTCGTGGTGGCGCCGAGAACGGGCGTGAAGCCCTGGACCAGCTGACCATCACCTGCCGGCCCGCCCTGATCGTTCTCGATCTCGAGCAGCGGCTGATTGCGGCGTCGAAGCTAGAGACTCGCTAGAGGGCCTCTCGGCACGCCGTGTCTCGGGCGCTTCAGCACCGGCGCACTTGCACCGGCGCGCCTGCTGTCACGCTCCATGAAGACGCATCCAGGGAGGCGCCGATCATCGATGTTGGATTCGACCGAAGACAAGTTTACGCCACTGCATCGCAGCCTGGTGGACACCGCTTTCGATGCGCTCGTGATCATCCGCGACGGTCGGCTGATCTATGCCAATCCGGCCTTCAGCGAGCTGATCGGTTATGCAGCCGACGAGGTGATTGGCCTGCCCGCGCTGACGTTCGTCGCGCCGGAGTCGCACGACCTCGTGCGCTACCAGATGACCACGCCCGACGCCCCTCCCCGGTACGAGGCCACCGGCCTGCGCAAGGATGGCCGACGCATCGATCTCGAGGTTCTTGCGCGCCCGGTCGACTTCGAGGGCGCGCCCGCACGCGTCGCCGCCATCCGTGACGTCACCGAGGCGCACCGCGCCGTGCGCGAGCTAAGGCGCTCGGAGCAGTCCTTCCGCGAGCTCATCGAGAAACTTCCCGACATGGTCATGGTTCACCGCTCGGGCACGATCCTCTACGCGAACTCGGCCATGGTCAGGTATCTCGCCGTCGAGGACGCCGCGGAGGTAGCGGGCACCTCGCTCGTCGCGCTCCTCCATCGCGACGAGCGCGCCGCCCACCAGGACCGCATCCGGCAGCAGGAGCAGACGCCCCGGCCCGAACAGGCCACGACCGTCCGGCACCTGCGCGCCGACGGACGGCTGACGACGCTGGAGACCGCGTCGGTGCCCATCCAGTTCGACGGTGGTCTCGCGACCCTCGCGCTGGCCCGCGACGTGACCCAGCGGGCGCGGCTCGAGCAGCGGCTGGTGCAGTCAGAGCTGCTGGCCTCGATCGGTGTCCTCGCCGCCGCGGTGAACCACGAGATCAACAATCCGCTCAGCTTTCTCGTCCTGACCCAGGCCTCCCTGGAGACCGAGGTCACCCGGCTCGGCGCGAAGCTCGCATCCCGCGACGAGCAGGCCATCGCGGCCTCGATGGGTCGACTGGCGCAGTACGCGAAGGAGCTGCGCGAGGGCATCGATCGCGTCACCACGATCGCGCGCGACTTCAAGATGCTGACGCGCGTGCACGGTGACCTCGTGCAGCCGGTGGACATCGCCGCGGTGATCGGGTCGGCCGCGCGCGTCGCCGCGGCCGAGATCGGCGGGCAGTGCGAGCTGGAGCTCGCGCTCGTGCAGGTCCCGCCGGCGCGCGCACACGCGGGGCGCCTCGGTCAGGTCGTGCTCAACCTGATCGTCAACGCGGCCCAGGCGATGCCTCCGCGCGGCGGCCTCATCCGGGTGGCTACACGCGTCAGCGGCGACAAGGCCTTCGTCGATGTCGACGACAACGGGCCCGGGATCTCCCCGGAGGCCTCGAGCCACCTGTTCGAGCCGTTCTTCACCACCAAGCCCGAGGGCAAGGGCTCCGGGCTCGGGCTCTCGATCTGTCAAGGCATCGTGACGAGCTTCGGCGGCAGCATCGAGGTGCTGCCCAGCAAGCTGGGCGGCGCCCGCTTCAGCATCCAGCTGCCGCTCTGGACCGACGAGACCCTGCCCGCCTGACCACGCCGCTCCGGCGATGCGGCCGGTCCAGCGCGTGCGCGTCACGGCATCGCGCACGGGATCTCGAGCACGAAGATGCAGCCCTTGCCGGGCAGGTTCTGCACGCGCATCGAGCCACCGTGCGCGTCGACGGCCTGCTTGGTGATGGCCAGGCCCAGGCCGAAGCCGCTGGTGTCGGTGCCGAGCTGCACGAACGGCGAGAACGCCGCTTCGACCTGTCCGGGCGGCAGGCCGCCGCACGTATCCTCGACCTCGATGACGGCGCGCCCGCTGGCGATCCTGGCGCGCACCTCGACCGAGCCGCCCGCGTGGGTGAACTTCACGGCATTGCGAACGACGTTGCTCAGCGCCGACCTGACCAGGCGCGCGTCGACGTGGATCTCCTGGTCATTCTCGACGGTCACCTCGAGCCGGACGTTCTTGGCCTCCGCGTCGACCGAGGCGCCCGTCTCGGCGTCCTCGAGGAGCAGCTTGAGCCCGATGGGCGCACGGCGGAGGTCGACCCCCGAGCCTCCGCGCGCCAGCCGCAGCGAGTGCTCGATGAGCTCGTGCATGCGCGCCAGGCCGCGCTGCAGCACGACCACGCTGCGGTCGCCCTCGGGCAGCGTGCCCTTGGCCCCGAGCACGTTGAGCGCCAGCACGCTCGACGACAGGGGGTTGCGCAGCTCGTGGGCGATGAAGGCGAAGTGCTCGGTGGCCTGCCGGTGCATCTCGGCCTCGCGCTGGCGCGCGTACTCACAGACGGCCTCGGAGATGCCGGTGATGACGCAGTCGAACAGGATCTGGTACTCCCCCACGGTGACCGCCAGCCGGGCCTCGCGGGCGACCTCGAGGATGCAGTCGCGCAGGACGCCGTACTCGCGCACGACGGTATCGAGATTGAAGCCGAGGCCGAGGCGCTGCACGCCATGATCCGCCGCGTGGGCGCTCTCCTCGATGCTGCCGGCGCCGCGGAGCGCGTCGACCACGTCGGAGATGAAGAGCGGCAGATGATCGATCAGCTCGGGGTTCGGCATCGACTCCGGATGCAGGGTGCCGCGAACCTTGTCGACCCAGCGCGCCATGACGTCGTCGCGTCCGGCGTCGAGAACTTCATGCAAACGGGCCATCTTGGGATCTGATAGCTGATCGCGCCCGCGTGCAACACACGGTGAGCCGGCCATGTCACGACATCGTAAAAAAGCGGCAGACGGTTTTTACGGTCGGAAGCCGCGCTCGTCGGTGCCCTTGACCGGGCCGGCGAGCCGACGCGCCACGGCGGTCTGCTCCTCGGTCGACAGCCGGCGCACGTAGACACCCGCCGCCTCGATCGACTTGGCGCCGAAGAGGCCCTCGATCACAGCGTACTCGACCTCGACCACCACGTGCGGATCGTCGCCCAGCCAGAACAGCTCGCCCTTGCGCGGGATGCCGACCCAGGAGCGCAGCGCGAACTTCTCGCGCGAGCCGTCGTCGTTCAAGATCACCAGCGTGATGCGATCGATGTCCGCGGTCATCTAGTCTCCCGCCGCCCGGGCCGCGCTCAGGCAATGCCCAGCAGCTTCTTGCCCTCGGGGTCGGGCGGACGCAGCACGAGCTTGTCGACCGGGCCCATGTGGGCGTGGATCACGTCCCCGACCGAAGCATACGCGGCTTTCTCGAAGGCGCGCGTCGAGGCCACGTTGGCCGGGTGGATGAGCGCCCAGGCGCGGTAGACGTCACGCTGGCGCAGGCGACGGGCCAGGTCCTCGAGCATGGCGGGCGCGACGTTCTTGCCGCGCGCGTCGGGCGCGACGAACACGTCGTGGATGTAGCACTCCGAGGTGCCGGGCCGGACCTCGCGGCCGATCTCGGGCACCATGACCGCGGCGCGCGCGCACCAGGCGAGCCCGGCGGGCCGACCGCCCAGCTGCGCGAGCACGGCGATGTCGCCGCGGCGCCACTTCTCGCGGCAGTAGATCTCGTCCAGCTCGAGCCGCTCGATGACCGCCGCGCGCGCCACCTCGGTGAGCGCGTCGAACTGCTCCTGCGCCAGCTCGTCGACGACCAGGCCGTCGGGCGAGGTGATGCCGCGCGTCCACAGCTCGCCGCGGTAGAGGTGCAGACGCTCGTACCCGGCGACCGACGCAGCGGCGCCGCGGATGCGGCTCCAGGTGGCGCGCGCACCCGCCGCCGCGGCGCCCGGGACGTCCTTGGCGGCGTCGGCGCGCTTGCGGAAGCGCGAGTAGGTGCGCGCGACCGCGCCCGCCGCGGTGGTGTTGAAGACGCGCAGACGCAGGCTCTTGCGCGCGGTCTGCGGGTAGGGCGGCGGCTCGACCTCGGTCGCGCCCGAGACGATGTCGAGCGCGCGCAGGCCACGCTCGGCGGCGGCGCGCGCCTCGGCGGCGAGCAGCTTGGAGCCGTCCTGGCCTTGCTCGGGATCGACCGCGAGCGCCACGGTGACGGCGCGCGTGAGCTCGTCGAGCACGATGGCGGCGGCGGTGACCTCGCCGTGCTTGTCCTCGAAGCGCGCCAGGCGCAGGCGGCCGGTGCCGCCGTGGGTGCGCAAGAGCGACTCGAGCATGCGCGTGCCCTCGGCGTCGGCGTACGGACTGGCCTCGTCACGCGCGGTCCACTCGAGCCGTGACAGCCGGCGCAGCGCGGTGAGCCCCTTGGCCAGGGACACCTGGTCGTGGCCGTAGACCGACGCGCGCGGATCCGCGGGCGGCAGCTCGTCGGGCGCGAGCGCCGCGGCGGTCAGGCTCACGGTCATGGTGACGCCCGCCTCCTGGCTGTCGACCTTGCGACCGGTGCCGTCGAGGCGCTCGGCCAGGAAGGCGCGCGCGCGCGAGGGATCGCGCAGCGGCGCCCAGTCGAGCACGTCCCAGGCCGCCGACTGCGGCCCGGTGAACCACTCGACCAGCACGCTGGCGAAGGCCTCCTCGTGACCCGCGAGCACGATCAGATCGAGCGTCGGCGGGCGCGGCCCGGCGTCGCCGATCATGCGGATCTCCTTGGCCTTCACGCCCGGGCCGATGCGCACGACGCGCTCGTAGAGCGGCGCGATGCCCACGACCTTGCCGTCGGCGCGCGCGACCAGCACGTGCGGCTTGGCCTGGAAGGCTGGACCGTAGTGCTGGAACCAGAGCAGCGCCCAGGCAGGGCCACGCAGGAGCGTGCCCTCACCGGTCGCCAGCGTCAGCGCCTCCCAGTCGGGCGCCAGCTCGGAGAGCCGGCCAGGATCGTCGATGAGCTCGAGTGCGAGGGCCACGGCGCGCGAAGTTACCCGAAGCCTCGCGCGCGTACCAGCCGCGCGCCGCTTGTTTCGCATCTGTCCGGCGTGCGAAAACCCTCGGCGAGCGTCACGCTGGCACCCGCGCGAAGGTACAGGCGGTAGGGTTCGAGTTTTGCCGCGGCCAATGCGCCACCTGCACCGATCAGCGCGACGACCGCTGGACCAGCACAACCCCAGGGTACCGAGCAGAGCCCCGACGGCCGCACCGACAGCACCCGGGGCACTACCTGCGGCAACGCCGCTGTCGGCCTTCCTTCAGCGCGAGACCTCGCCGAGAGCGCGACGAAGAGCATCGAGCACGCGCTCTTCGGTTGGCACGTCGAGGCGACATGCGCGACCACTAACGGGCGCCTCACCCATGACGTCCACCCCATCCACGCGGATCGAGGGCGAGGGGTGGTCACCGTCGAGCTCACGTACCGAGACAGCGTGCCCAAGTTTCGCAATCGCCTGCGCAAGAACCTGACGCGCGCGGGGCACGTTAGGGCAGCCGTCGAAGAACAGGAATTCGACTGTCACGACGCTGTCTCCTCAAGTGCCTCGAGAAGTGTACATCCCCGGCGCCCCGCGGGTGCGGTCAGGCGACCCTGTTCAATCCCATGACTGTGAGGTCATGGGGCCGTTGGCGTCCCACCCCGATGGGCTCTGGGCCGCGCTCGCGCGCCGGGAGCTTGTCCGGCTCGGTCGACGTGCGGGCGCGGTCGCTCGCCTCAACTTGGCGCCTCGGCGGTTCAGCTTCTGGGGAGCTCGGCGGTTCAACCCGCGCGCTTCTTGCGCAGCACGGTCGCGAAGAAGCCGTCGGTGCCGTGCACGTGCGGGAGCATCTCGAGCGAGCTGCCGTTCTTCGACGCGAGCGGGGCGCCGCGCTCGCGGCCGAAGATCTCGACCGGGCCGACGCGCTCGAGGCCGGGCACGCCGGCGGTGGCGACCGCGACGATGCCCTCGTTCTCCTCGGCGAGCACGGTGCAGGTCGCGTAGATCACGCGGCCGCCCGGGCCGATGAGCTCGAGCGCGCGCGCGAGCAGCGACTCCTGCTGGCCGCGCAGCCGCTCGAGGTCGCTCTCGGCCAGGCGCCAGCGCGCCTCGGGGTTTCTGCGCAGCGCGCCGATGCCGCTGCAGGGCGCGTCGACGAGCACGCGGTCGATCTTGCCCTGCAGCGCGAGCACCTCGTCGGGCCACGAGTCCTCGTCGGTCTCGAGCGCCTGCACGTTGTGGATGCCGTTTCTGCGCGCGCGCCGGCGCAGCTCCTCGAGCTTCTTGCCGCTGATATCGAGCGCGATGAGCCGGCCCTTGCCCTCCATGAGCGCGCCCAGGCCGAGCGTCTTGCCGCCCGCGCCCGCGCAGGCGTCGACGACGGTGCCCTTGACCGGCGGCGCGACCAGCTCGGCGATCAGCTGGCTGGCCTCGTCCTGGACCTCGAAGAGGCCGTCCTGGAACTCCTTCAGGCCGAACACGTTCACGCGCGTCTCGAGCGACAGGCCGTCCTGGGCGAAGCGGGTCGGCTGGGTCTCGATGCCGGCCTCCTTGAGCTGCTCGGCCAGCTTCTCGCGCGGCCCGCGCAGGCGGTTGGCGCGGATGGTGAGCGGCGCGCGCGTGTTCAGCGCGATGGCCAGCGCGTCGGCGTCGGCACCGAACTGCGCCTGCAGCCGCCTGGCCAGCCAGTCGGGCAGCGAGTGCAAGAGGCCGAAGCGGCGCGCGCTCTCGCGCTCGCGCCGGGTGACGTCGTCGACGGCGCGCACGGCCGCCCAGTCGACACCCGGGCTCACCGTGGCCGCCTGCTCGGGGGTCCAGTCGTCGTGCAGCACGCGGAAGGCCACGTAGCGCAGGAGCTCCCGCGCGGGCCCGGGCGCGGCCGCCGCGCCGGCGACCTCGAGCGCGTGATCCATCCGGCGCGCCTGCCGGATCATGCCGTAGAGCGTCTCGGCGACCTCGCGGCGCTCGCTGCTATGGAGCTGACGCTCGCGCCGGAAAGCCTCGGCAATACGATCCGACGCGAAGCCCCAGTCGATGCGGGTTCGGGTCCAGAGATCGAGGATCAACGGGCGGGTCCGCCCGTCGCTGGATGGCACAGTAGTTTCCATGAGATAGTTACTTGAGAACGTTCTGCTCAAGCGGTAGCACTGTGGCCATCCGAAAGGAAGACTCTTCCATGACGACCATCCCGCCGCCGATTCCGTCTGCGCTCAAGGCCGGCGCCAGCCTCGTCGAGCGAGGCAACCTATACACCATCGCTACCCGGCAGTTCGAGAAGGCCGCCAAGGCCATGAATCTCGACCCCGCCGTGCACGAGATCCTGCTCCAGCCCAAGAACGAGCTCATCGTCAACTTCCCGGTCCGCATGGACTCGGGCGAGCTCAAGCTGTTCAAGGGCTACCGCGTCCAGCACAACAACATCCTGGGCCCGTACAAGGGCGGCATCCGCTACCACGAGGAGACCAACCTCGACGAGGTCAAGGCGCTCGCCGCCTGGATGACCTACAAGTCCGCGCTGCACGACATCCCGTTCGGCGGCGGCAAGGGCGGCATCAAGTTCAACCCGCGCCAGTTCTCGGTGCGCGAGCTCGAGCGCATCACGCGCCGATTCACGCACGCGCTGGGCTCGAACATCGGCCCCGAGTGGGACATCCCGGCGCCCGACGTCGGTACCAATGCCCAGACCATGAACTGGGTGATGGACACGTACATGAACATCGTCGGCTCGTCGGAGAAGAACAGCGTCCGCCGCGTCGTCACCGGCAAGAGCATCACCTCGGGCGGCTCGCATGGGCGCGAGCAGGCCACCGGCCGCGGCATCGTCCACTGCATCACCGAGTGGGCCGCGGAGAACCGCTTCAACCTCGACGGCGCGACCTTCACGGTGCAGGGCTTCGGCAACGTCGGCTCGCACACCTCGCGCATCCTGTCCAAGCTGGGCGCCACGCTGGTGGCGACCGGCGACTACAAGGGCTACGTCGCCAACCCCGAGGGTCTGAACCCGCACAAGCTCGCCGAGCACGTGCAGGGCACCGGCTCGGTGATCGACTACCGCGGCGGCAAGACCATCACGCGCGAAGAGTTCTTCGGCATGGACTGCGACATCTTCGTGCCCGCGGCGCTCGAGCTCGAGATCGGCGTGCCCGAGGCCAAGGCGCTCCGGTGCAAGCTCGTGGTCGAGGGCGCGAACGGCCCGACCTACCCCGAGGCCGAGGACATCCTGCTCGAGCGCGGCATCGACGTGATGCCCGACATCTTCGCCAACTCGGGCGGCGTGATCGTCTCGTACTACGAGTGGCTGCAGAACAAGCGCTCGGAGCGCTGGGACCTGGAAGAGGTCGAGTCGCGCCTCGAGCGCCGCATGAAGCGCACCTACGCCATGCTGCGCGACTACGTGACCGAGAAGAAGGTCGACTGGCGCGTCGCCGCGTACGCGATCGGCATGGAGCGCATCCAGAAGGCGTACCAGGAGCGCGGCATCTTCCCGTAGTCGTTCGCTCGGTTCTCGCTACGCCCCGCCGTACGCCTGGCTTCGTTCGCTACGCGCGCGTCATTCCCGCAACTTCGGCAAGTTCACGCGCGCGTCCTCGTCCTGGGGATCGCGGGCGAGCGCGCGCAGGTAGTGACGCCGGGCGCTCTCGTGATCGCCGGCGCGCGCGGCGAGCGTGCCGAGCAACGACCAGGCGGCGGCGCGCGCAGGATCGAGGCGAGTGGCGCGCGCGGCGTGCACGCGCGCGGCGGCGTCCTGGCCGAGCGCGAGCCGGGCGCGCGCGGCGTTGACGAGCGCGCCGACGTGGTCGGGCGAGCTGACGAGCGCGCGCTCGGCGAAGCTGGCGGCGCGCGCGTGGTCGCCGGCGCTCGCGGCCATGACGCCCAGGTTGATCCAGGCCGCGGCGCTGCGGGGGTCCACGCGCGCGGCGTTCTCGAAGAAGCGCACCGCCGCGTCGGGCGCACGCGCCAGCAGCGCCTGCCGGCCGAGCGACAACCAGGCCGCGCCGTGCTGCCGGCGCGAGTTCTCGTCGCCGTCGGCGAGCGCGTCGCCGAAGACGCGCGCCATGGCGTCGATGGCGGCGAGCGCGGTGCCGGCCGGCACCCGCTCGACGCGCGCGAGCGGCACGCCGTACGAAGGCGCGGAGCCTTCGGGCAGGCGGTCGACGCCCAGCTCCCAGACGAGCGGCCGGCCTGACGCGGCCAGCCCTGCCAGCGACGGCGCGCCGGGCCCGGCCCGCGCGACCTGCGCGCGCGCGAGCACGGCGCGTACGGTGCGCACGTCCCACAGGTGCTGGCGCACCAGCAGCGCGGCGTCGGGGCGGGCGGCCTCGACCGTGGTGAGCCAGAGCATGCCCGCGGCGGTGCTGTCGTTCTGCACCAGCGCGATCGCGCGCCCGGGCGCGGCCAGGAGGCCGCTCTCGGCCCACGCGCGCGGCGCGTCGCTGGCGGCGACCGCGGCGCGCGCGGCGCCGTCGGAGAACGCGGCCGGCGCGGCAACGATCGTGGCGAACATGGCCGCCGCGAAGGGCGCGCCGCGGCCGAAACGGCGGGCCGCCGCGGTGACGCCGACCGCCGCGAGCATCGCCAGCGCGAACGCCAGCGGGACGCCGTTCTGCCGGTCGGCCAGGCCCATGGGGTTCAGCTCGATCGCGTACAGGAAATCGCCCGCGGCGACGACGAGCAGGAGGAACGCCGCGAAGCGCGGCCGCACCCGCCAGGCGACCAGCAGCGCGCCCACGCCGGCCGCGACCAGCGCCACCGCGCCGAGATCGTACTCGAGCTGATCGACGAAGCGGCGCGCGTGGCCGACGAGCGCGTCGCTCGACGCGGCCATCTCGCCGGCGTAGGCGTCGCGGATGCGGCGCGCGACCACCGCGTGGTCCCAGAGCGCGCCGAAGGTCTGCGGGTGGCCCCAGTCGAGCACCGCCGCGTGCCCCGAGGCCGAGCGCAGCGGCAGGTAGACGAGCGTACCGAGCGCGCCGAGCGTGCCCAGCGCGGGCGCCGCGAGCACCCAGCGCGCGCCCGCGCGCAGCCGCCAGATGAGCAGCGCGAGCACCGGCAGCGCGAGCAGCAGGCGGAACGACGCGTGCACGCCGGCGACGCCCACGCCCGAGACCAGGCACAGCGCCAGCCCGACGCGCCGGTCGCCGCCGCGCGCGACGCGCACCGCCAGCCACGCGGCCAGCACGAGCAGCAGCAGCGTCGGCGTGTAGACCTCGGTCACGGTCGCTTGCCGGAACACCGTCGCCGACGCGCCGAGCAGCACGCCCGCGCCGGCGCCCGCGGTCACCGCCGTGGCGTCGTCGCCGCCGATCTCGGCCGACAGCCGCGCGGTGAGCCCGACCGCGAGCGCCGCGCACACCGCGGAGACCATATGGACGCGCCAGGCCAGCTCGCCGAACGGGAACAGCGACGCGGCGCGCGCGAGCACGCAGAAGACCGGGAAGCCGGTGGGATGCGGCGAGCCGAGCTGCACGCCGGCGGCGCCGAGCTCCTGCGAGTCGAGCCAGTACGGACCGGGCGCGGTGAACCAGGCGTAGACCACGAACGCGAGCACCGCGAGCGCCACCGGGACGAGGCGACGCGCGCGCACCAGCGCCGAGGGGTCCGGCATGCTGGCAGCCTAGCCGAGCCCGGCGGCGTGGGCGAGATTCCGGCGCCCTGGAGGCGCGGCCCGGTACGCGGCCCAGGCTGGGCGCTCGGCCCGGGGCCGACTTCCATGTGTCCGGGACTCACACTGTTGCATCGGGGACACATGGGTAACGGCTTCCGGAAGCAACCCACGAGGGTCGACGGCGTGTGTCCGCTTCTCGCGCCCATGTGGCAGGATGTGTCCATGCACGCGGCGCCGGGACCGCGCGCTATGCTGGTGCGGGTCACATGAGCCGAGAGCCACCCTTCGCGGAGAACGCGCCGATCAAGGTGCTCTATGTCGAGGACGACCAGCGCCTGGCCAGGCTGACGACCACGTTCCTCGAGAGTCGTGGGCTCGTCGTCACGCGCGCACGCACCGGCACCGAGGCCGTCGCCGAGGCGAGCCGGCGCCAGTACGACCTGGTGCTCCTCGATCTCATGCTGCCCGGCATGGACGGCGTCGAGGTCTGTCGCGCGCTGCGCACGCGCCTCGACGTGCCCATCATCATGGTCACCGCGCGGCGCGAGGAGGCCGACAAGGTGGTCGGCCTCGACTCGGGCGCTGACGACTACGTGACCAAGCCGTTCTCGACCATGGAGCTCTTGTCGCGCATCCGCGCCATGGTGCGCCGCTCGCGCGGGCTGTCGGGCCCCGGGCAGCGCCCGCTCACCATCGGGCCGCTGACGCTCGACCCGTCGAGCCTGCGCGCCACGCTCGACGGCCGCGACCTGGAGCTGACCAGCTACGAGTTCGCGCTGTTGCGCGTGCTCGCCGAGCGGCCCGGGCGCGCGTGCTCGCGCGAGCAGCTGCTCGATCTCGCCAACGGCGGCGCCGAGGAGGCGTTCGACCGCACCATCGACGTGCGCATCTCGCGCCTGCGCGCCAAGCTGGGTGACGACGCGCGCCAGCCGCGCCTGCTCAAGACCGTGCGCGGCCACGGCTACATGCTGGCGCTGCGCGAGGACCGCTAGGCGTGCGCGCCAGCCAGCTGGTCGTCAAGATCTACCTCTACAGCGTGCTCACCCTGGTGGTCACCGCGGTGCTGATCTTCGCCTTCAACGAGATCTCGGCGAGCGGGCGCCGCCGCGATCTCTCGCTCATCTCCGAGCACCTGGTCGTCGACATGGCGCAGCGCCGCCACGATCCCGAGGCGCTGCGCGGCGACGTGCTGCGCCTGCGGCCGGCGCGCCATATCAAGGTGTCGCTCTACCAGCCCGACGGGCGGCTGATCGCGACCACCGTCGAGCCGCCGCTGCCCATGCCGGCGCCGGCGCAGGTCGCCGCGCTCACCACGGCCGCCGAGCACGCCAAGCACGACACCGACGCCGAGAACACCCTGGAGGTGGCGCCCTGGCGCTTCGCCCACGCGGTGCGCGAGGACGGCCACGTGGTCGCCATCGGCGTCGCCAGCCACCTGGTGCCCAGATCGGTGGGCTCGCTGCTGGTGCTGCTGCTGCTGCTGCTGCTCGCGGTGCTGGTCGCGGCGGCGATCCTGTTCGCGCGCCACCTGGCGGTGCCGCTGCAGGCGGTCGCCGCGGCCGCGCAGCGCTTCGGGCGCGGTGACCTGGGCGTGCGCCTGCGCAGCCAGCGCAAGGACGAGATCGGCGCGGTCGCGCGCGCCTTCGACGACATGGCCAACCGGGTCAGCCGGCTCATGACCTCGCAGCAGGAGCTCATGGCCAACGTCTCGCACGAGCTGCAGACGCCGCTGTCGCGCATCCGCGTCGCGGTCGACCTCATGAGCGACGGCGACGCCGCGCGCGCCGAGGACATGCTGGGCGAGATCACCCAGGACCTCGAGGAGCTCGAGCGCCTCATCGACGACGTCATGACGCTGGCGCGCCTCGATCTGACCCGCGCCGGCGCGGCCGGCTACGAGCCGCGCCTGCGCCGCGAGGAGGTCGGGCTCAGCGAGCTGCTCGGCCGCGCCTGCGTGCGCTTCCGCTCGCTGCACGACACCCACGTGCTGGTCGCCGAGGTGCCCGGCGGGCTGCCGACGATCTCGGCTGACCCGGTGCTCCTGCGGCGCGTCTTCGACAACGTGCTCGACAACGCGCGCAAGTACTCGCCCGAGGGCACCGAGATCTGCCTGCACGCCGAGCGCTCGGCCGACGGCACCGTGATCACCATCGCCGACCACGGCATGGGCATCGAGCCGGCCGACCTGGAGCAGGTGTTCACGCCGTTCTTCCGCAGCGATCGCAGCCGCTCGCGTGCGACCGGCGGAGTCGGCCTGGGCCTGGCGCTCGCACGCCGGGTGCTCGAGGCGCACGCGGCCCAGATCGGCGTCGCCAGCGTGATCGGCAAGGGCACCACGGTCACGATCTCCGTGCCGGCCCAGAGCCCCTGATCGGCGGTTGACCGGACGGGCTCGGCGGTGCACGCTCCGCGTGCCCGATGGACGTGTTCCCAGGCCACCGATCTCTCACCCGCCGGCTGCGGCAACCTGCGGTAGCCATTGGTAACTTCGACGGCGTCCACCTCGGCCACCAGCACCTGATGGCGAGCGCGCGCACGGCCGCCGCGCGGCTGGGCGGCGAGGCCGTCGTGCTCACCTTCGAGCCGCACCCGGCCAAGCTGCTGGCGCCCGAGCTCGCGCCATCCTTGCTGGTCACCGCGGCGCGCAAGCTCGAGCTGATCGCCGAGCAGCGGATCGACGCCTGCGTGGTCGAGCCGTTCACGCACGAGCTGGCCGGCTCGAGCCCTGAGTGGTTCGCCGACGACTTCCTCGCGCGCGGGCTGGGCGCCCGTCACATCGTCGTCGGTTACGACTTCACCTACGGTCAGAAGCGCGCCGGCACCGTCGACACGCTGCGCGCAGCGGGCCGCCAGCTCGGCTTCGAGGTCGAGGTCGTGGCCGCGGTGAGCATCGCGGGCCTGGTCGCGTCGTCGACGAAAGTCCGTGAGTTCGTCCTCGAGGGCAACGTCGTCGGGGCGCGCGTGCTGCTGGGCCGCTCGTTCGACGTCGACGGCGTGGTCGTGCGCGGCGCCGGACGCGGGCGGACCATCGGCGTACCGACTGCCAACCTGGTGGTCGACGGCGAGCTGCTGCCCAAACCGGGAGTGTATGCCGCGCGCGTGAGACGGCTCGGCGACGCGAGCGGCATGTGGTACGACGCCGCCGTGAACCTGGGCACGAACCCGACGTTCGTACGCGACGGCAAGCTGTCGCTGGAAGCCCATCTATTGGATTTCGAGACCGATATCTACGACGAGCGGTTGCGCGTCGCGTTCGTGGCGCGGCTGCGCGACGAGCGGCGTTTCGCCTCGGTAGACGAGCTGATCGCGCAAATAGAGCGCGACACCCTAGCCGCGCGCGAGGCCGCGCGGACCCAGAGGACCCCGGACGATCATGGCTGAGACAGACGAGAAGAACGGTAACGGCGGCGAAGGCGGCAAGAAGGATCGCGGGCTGTTCGCGAGCGCGCGCAAGCTGGCGCGCGCGGCGGTGACGCGGGCGATCGAGCGACTCACCGGCATGCCGCTGTCGGGCGACCCGTGGGCCTCACGGCCCATGCTGGACGCGCCGGGCGCCCCGGTGGCGAAAGCAGCGCCTGCGCCCATGGCCGCAAGGCCGGCCACGGCGCCGGCCGCGCCGGCGCCGAAGCCTGCGCCCGCGCCGGTTGCCGCGAAAGCCGCACCCGCGCCGGCCGCCGCGAAGCCCGCGCCGCTCCCCGTGAAGCCCGCGCCCGTCGCCACGAGGCCTGCGCCTGCCCCCGCACGGACGCCCGCGCCCGCCGCGAAGCCAGCGCCCGCGATCGTCCCCACGAAGGCCACCGCGGCGCCGCTCGCCGCGAAGCCAGGCGGCGTGCCCGCGCCCGCCCCGGCCGCCGCGCCCCCCACGCCGGTGCCCAGGGCGGCCCCGGCCGTCGTGACGACGGCGCCGTTCCCCCAGGAGCCGCTCGGCATCCTCGATCTCGAGGAGACCCCCGAGACCTACGGTATCGACGAGGTCGCGGTCATCGCGCGCGACCCACGCCAGCTCTTCGTGCACTGGGAGGTCACTCCTGGCGCGTGGGCACACGCTCGCGCCGCGCTGGGCGGCGCCGAGGGCAAGCTCACGCTGCGGCTGTTCGTGACCGCGCGCAACCCCGACGATTCGTTCTACGACTTCATCCACGACGAGCCGCTGCCCTGGGATCACGGCCGCCGCTATGTGCCGGCGCCCGCGAAGGACGCGCGCGTCTCGGCGGCGGTGGGCGTGCTCACCGCCGACGGACGCTTCGCCGGGATGGCGTTCGCGCCGCCCACGAACGTGCCCTCTGGCGCGGTCGCCGCCGACGGCGCCACCGAGTGGATGGACGTCGCGCCCGCCGGCCCGCCCGGTGAGGTCGCGGTGCCACCGCGCGTGCGTGCCGTGGGCAGCGCCGCGGAAGTCGCCGCCGCCATCGCCGCCACCGGCGGCCGCCAAGGCGGTCGCTTCCGGCTCGGCGCGGTCGGCAGCGCCGGCGAAGGCCGCCGCCTGCCCTCCGGGCTGTACGCCGCGGGCGAGGACGGCGAGGACGGCGGGGACCTCGAGACCGAGGGCCCAGGCGGCGACGCGACGTCGCCGGTCCGGCGCCGCCCGTCGTCACCCTCACGGTCGCAGGGCTCGGTGCCACGATGAGCGTCGTCGACAACTCCGCGCAGGGCCTGCTCTCGATCGTCCTGCACGCGCACCTGCCGTTCATCCGCCACCCCGAGCACCGCTCGCACCTGGAGGAGAACTGGCTGCACGAGGCAGTCGCCGCCACCTACCTGCCGCTGCTCGAGGTCTGGCGCGGCCTCGCGCGCGACGGCGTGAAGTTCCGCGTGACGCTGTCCATGTCGCCGCCGCTGGTCTCCATGCTGCGCGACGACCTCATGCGCCAGCGCACCGCGGCGTACCTCGATCGCCTGCTCGACCTGGCCGAGAAGGAGCGCCACCGGCTCAAGGGCGACTCGACCTTTGCGCCGCTCGCCGAATACTACGGCGAGCGCTTCGGCCGGCTCAAGCGGCTCTACGACTCGATCCACGGCGACATCGTGGACGCATTCCGACAGCTCCAGGACGACGGCTACCTCGAGATCATCACCGTCGGCGCGACCCACGGCTTCCTGCCCACGATGCGTGAGCCGGCGGCGCGCCGGGTGCAGATCCAGCTCGCCGCCCAGCACTACCACCAGCACTTCGGCCGCCACGCGCGCGGCATCTGGCTGCCCGAGTGCGGCTACACCGAGGGCGTCGACGACATCCTCGCCGACGCCGGCCTGCGCTACTTCTTCACCGACAGCCACGGCCTCCTGCACGCGCGCCCGCGCCCGCCGTACGCGAACTTCGCGCCGGTGTACACGCGCTCGGGCGTCGCGGTGTTCGCCCGCGACCTCGAGTCGTCCACGCAGGTCTGGTCGGCCAGCGAGGGCTACCCCGGCGACCCGGCGTACCGCGACTTCTACCGCGACGTCGGCTTCGACGCGCCGCTCGAGTACGTGCGCCCGTACGTGCACCCCGACGGCATCCGCGTCCACACCGGCTTCAAGTACTTCCGCGTCACCGGCAAGGTCGACCTATCGCACAAGGCACCCTACGACCCGGGGTTGGCGCGCCAGCGAGCAGCGGATCACGCGAGCAACTTCCTGTTCAACCGGCAGGCGCAGACGCGCCACCTGGCCGAGTACATGGATCGCCCGCCGCTGGTGGTCTCGCCCTACGACGCCGAGCTCTACGGCCACTGGTGGTTCGAGGGCCCGCAGTTCCTCGACTTCCTGTTCCGCAAGCTGCACTTCGACCAGAGCGAGCTGCAGTCGGTCACGCCCTCGGACTACCTCGAGCACTTCCCGACCAACACGGTCGCGAGCCCGTCGCCGTCGTCGTGGGGCGAGGCCGGCTACGCGTCGGTGTGGGTCGACGGCTCGAACGACTGGATCTACCGCCACCAGCACCGCGCCGAGACGCGCATGGTAGAGCTGGCCCAGCGTCACGGCGACAACGCCGACAACCTGGAGCGGCGCGCGCTCAACCAGGCGGCGCGCGAGCTCTTGCTGCTGCAGTCTTCCGACTGGGCATTCATCCTGAAGAACCAGACATCGACCGGCTACGCGATCGCGCGCGTCAAGGCGCACGTGGCGCGCTTCCGCCGCATCGATCGCGAGGTCTCGAGCGGCCGCATCGACGAGGGCTGGCTGGCCGATCTCGAGCGCCGCGACAACATCTTCCCTGACCTCGATTTCCGGATGTACCGATGACCCCGCCAATCAACAGTAACGACGGTAGTAGCGACAAGAACGACCCCAGCGGCCCCGACCAGGCCGCCCCGCAGGAAGACTTCGCCAGCATGCTCGCCGAGTTCGAGCAGCAGACCGGCGCGGCGCCGCGCACGGCGAAGGACAAGCACACGCGCAAGCGTGACCCCAAGGTCGGCGACCTGGTGCGCGCGCGCATCGTCTCGATCGGCCACGACGCCGCGTTCGTCGATCTCGGCGCCAAGGCCGAGGGCATGCTCGACCTCGCCGATCTGCGCGATGCCGACGGCAAACCCAAGGTGAAGGTCGGCGACGAGATCGAGGCCCACATCGTCGAGGTCGGCGGCAAGGCCGGCTGCGCGGTGCTGCGCATGTCGGGCCTGGGCCGCGGCCCGGCCAAGCTCGCCGAGCTGGAGTCGGCGGCGCAGCACGGCATCCCCGTGGAGGGCACGATCACCGGGGTGAACAAGGGCGGCGTCGAGGTCCTGGTCGCGGGCCTGCGCGCCTTCTGTCCGATCTCGCAGCTCGAGCTGCGTCACGTCGCCGACGCGACCGTGTACATCGGCCAGAAGCTCACCTTCCGCATCACCAAGTACGAGGACTCGCCGCGCGGCACCGACCTGGTGCTGTCGCGCCGCGTGCTGCTCGAGGACGAGCAGCGCAAGAAGGCCGAGACCACCCGCGCGCTGCTCATCGAGGGCGCCGTGCTCTCCGGCACGATCACCTCGCTCAAGGACTACGGCGCGTTCGTCGACCTGGGCGGCATCGAGGGCATGATCCACGTGTCCGAGCTGGGCTTCTCGCGCGTCGGCAAGCCCAGCGACGTGCTCACACCCGGCCAGCCGGTCGAGGTCGTGGTGCTCAAGATCTCGCCGCCCGAGGGTGGCCGCGGCCAGGGCCGCATCGCGCTCTCGCTCAAGGCGCTGCTCAAGGATCCCTGGTCGGATCTGGTCGAGCGCTTCTCCGCGGGCACGCGCGTCACGGGAACCATCGTGCGCGTCGAGCCGTTCGGCGCGTTCGTCGAGCTCACGCCCGGCGTCGAGGGCCTCCTGCACATCAGCGAGCTGTCGCCGCAGAACCAGGGCAGCCAGGGCCAGGGCCAGACGCGCGCGTCGAAGGACAAGCACAAGCCCGGCGACAAGCTCGAGGTCGTGGTGCTCTCGGTCGACGCCGAGCGGCGCCGCCTGTCGCTCGGCCTGGCCTCGCGCGCCGACGAGACCACGGTCGACGCCGAGGGCAAGGCGGGCGCCGCGCGCGCCGCCGGGCCGGCCTCGATGGGCACGCTTGCCGATCTGCTCAAGGGCCGGGACAAGGGCCAACGCAAACGGTAGAGTCGCGCCATGGCAACGGCTCCGATGCAGTTCGAGGGCGCCATGACCGCGCTCATCACGCCGCTCCGCAACGGCGCCGTCGACGACAAGGCGCTCGCGCAGCTGGTCGAGCAGCAGATCGCGGGCGGCATCGACGCGCTGGTCGCGGTCGGCACCACCGGCGAGAGCGCCACGCTCAACTTCGACGAGCACATCCACGTCGTCGCGCACGTGGTCAAGTGCGCGCGCGAGCGCGTGCCGGTGATCGCGGGTGCGGGCTCGAACAGCACCGTCGAGGCCATCGAGCTGGCCAAAGCCTCGCGCGAGGTCGGCGCCGACGGCCTGCTCCTGGTCACGCCCTACTACAACCGGCCCAACCAGGAAGGCATCTACCGCCACTTCGGCGCGGTCGTGCAGGCGGTGCCGCTGCCGACCATCGTCTACAACGTGCCGTCGCGCACCGGGTGTGACCTGCTGCCCGAGACGGTGGCGCGGCTGCTCGACTTCCCGTCCATCGTCGGCATCAAGGAGGCCACCGGCTCGCTGCCACGCGCGACCCAGATCCTCGCGTGCGTCGGCACCAAGATGACCGTGCTCTCGGGCGACGACTTCACCGCCATGCCGCTCTACGCGATCGGCGCGCGCGGCGTGATCTCGGTGGTCTCGAACGTCGCGCCCGAGTGGATGTCGGGCATGTGGGACGCCGCCAAGGCGGGCGACTGGGCCAAGGCGCGCGCGCTCCACTTCAAGATCCAGGCGCTCACCGAGCTGCTGTTCGCCGAGCCCAGCCCAGCGCCGACCAAGGCGGCCATGGTCGCCCTCGCCGAGGCGGGCGGCAGCGTGCAGATGATCGACGAGATCCGCGCGCCGCTCTACCCGGTGACGCCCGAGCTGCGCGCGCGGATCCGCGCGACCCTGAAGGAGTCGGGGCTCACGTGATCCGGGTCGCGGTGCCAGGCTCGGCCGGGCGCATGGGCCAGATGGTCATCGAGGCCATCGCCGAGCGCGGCGCCGACGCCCGGCTGGTCGCCGCGCTCGAGCGCAGCGGGCACGCCGGGCTCGGGCTGCCGGCCGCGCACGGCTCGGACGTCAGGGTCAGCGCCGATCTCGCCGCGGCGCTCGCCGGCGCCGACGCGTACGTCGACTTCACCGCGCCGGCGGCGAGCGTGGCGCTCGCGCAGGCCGCGGCGGCGCAGGCGGCCGCGGGTGGCACGCGCGTCGCGGCGATCGTCGGCACCACCGGGCTCGACGAAGGCGCGCACGCGGCCCTGGCGCGCGCGGCCGAGCAGATTCCCATGGTGCTGGCGCCCAACTTCTCGCTCGGCGTGAACCTGCTGCTCGGCCTGGTCGAGCAGGCGGCGCGCGCGCTGGGCGACGACTTCGATCTCGAGGTCGTCGAGATCCACCACAAGCTCAAGCGCGACGCGCCCTCGGGCACCGCGATCGCGATCGGCGAGGCCTTGGCGCGCGGCCGCGGGACCACGCTCGAGGCCGCCAAGTGCTACGCACGCTCGGGCAATGTGGGCGCGCGGCCGGCGGGCGAGATCGGCGTCGTGGCGGTGCGCGGCGGCGACGTGGTCGGCGACCACACCGCGTACTTCCTGGGCCCGGCCGAGCGCATCGAGATCAGCCACAAGGCCACGTCGCGGGCGATCTTCGCGCGCGGCGCGGTGCGCGCGGCGCTGTGGGCCGCGGGCAAGCCGCCCGGCATGTACTCGATGCGCGACGTGCTGGGCCTGGCCTGAGGTAGCCATGGCGGCGCGGCGCGGCGGGGGCAGCGGGAGCGGCAAGGGCAGCGTGCCCACGCGCGCGAAGGCGCGCGCGCAGGCGAGCCCGCCCGCGCGCGTCTCCGACGCCGGCTACGCGAGCCTGCCCACCGAGGCGGTGGCGGCGGGCGCCGACGATCTGGACACGCTCTCGGCGCGCGCCATCGTGGAGCGCCTGGTCGAGCGCGAGCAGCGCAGCGTCGCCGCGGTGGCGGCGGCGGCCGCCGCCATCGCGCGCGTCGCCGATGCGGTGGCGCGCGGGTTCGCCGCCGGCGGCCGGCTGGTCTACGTGGGCGCGGGCACGAGCGGACGCCTGGGCGTGCTCGACGCCTCGGAGTGCCCGCCCACCTTCGGCACGCCGCCCGCGCAGGTGGTCGGCGTGATCGCCGGCGGGCCGCGCGCGTTGACCCGCGCCGTCGAGGGCGCCGAGGATCGCGAGGACGACGCGCGCGCCGCGCTGGCGGCGCTGAAGGTCGGGCGCGCCGACGTGGTCGTGGCGATCGCGGCCTCGGGCGTCACGCCGTTCGCGCGCGCGGCGCTCGTGGCGGCCCGCGCGGCGGGGGCGCGCACCGCGCTGGTCACCTGCGCTCCGGCCGCGGCGCGCGCGGCGGGCGTGCGCGCCGACGTGGTCGTCGGCCTCGACGTCGGGCCCGAGGTGCTGGCTGGCTCGACGCGCCTGGGCGCGGGCACCGCCACCAAGATCGCGCTCAACGCCATCACCACCGCGGCAATGGTGCGCTCGGGGCGCTGCTACGGCGCGCGCATGGTCGACCTGCGCGCGTCGAGCGCCAAGCTGCGCGCGCGCGCGCGCCGGCTGCTCGGCGAGCTGACCGGGCTGTCCGCGGCCGACGCCGACGCGGCGCTCGGGCGCGCCGGCGGCAGCGTCAAGCTCGCCGCGGTGATGGTGCGGCGCGGCCTGTCGCGCGCGGCCGCCGAGCGGCGCCTGGCCGCGGTGGGCGGCCGGCTGCGGCGCGTGATCGGCCCGCCGGAGCGCGCGTCGTGAGCACGCTCGATCCGATCGCGCGCATCCTGGCGCTGCGCACGCGCCCGGTGCGCCGCGTGATCGGCCTGCTCTCGGGCACGAGCGCCGACGGCACCGACGCGGCGCTGGTGGAGATCGAAGGCGCCGGCCTGGCCACGCGCGCGCGCCTGGTCGCCTTCGAGTCGCGGCCGTTCGAGCCCGCGCTGCGCGCGCGGCTGCACGACGCGCGCCGCGCCAGCGCCGAGAGGCTGTGCGAGCTGAACGTGATCATGGGCGAGGTCTTCGCCGCCGCCGCGCTCGGCGTCGCCGCCAAGGCCGGGCTCGCGCGCGAGGACATCGATCTCGTCGGCTCGCACGGGCAGACCATCAGCCACATGCCGGGCTCGGCGTTCCCGGTGGGCGCCACGCTGCAGATCGGCGAGGCCGCGGTGATCGCCGAGCTGGTCGGCGCCCCGGTGGTCTGCGACTTCCGCGTGCGCGACGTCGCCGCCGGCGGCGAGGGCGCGCCGCTCGTGCCGCTGGCCGACTTCTATCTGTTCCGCCAGCCCGGCCGCGTGCGCGCGCTGCAGAACCTGGGCGGCATCGCCAACGTGACCATCGTGCCCGACGATCTGGCGGCCTTGCTCGCGTTCGACACCGGCCCGGGCAACATGCCGCTCGACGCGGTGGCGCGCGCGGCCTCGGGCGGCGTCGACGGCTACGATCGCGGCGGCGCCCGCGCCGCGCGCGGCACCATCGACGCGAAGGTGGTCACCGAGCTGCACACCCTGCCCTTCTTCGATCGCCCGCCGCCGCGCTCGACCGGGCGCGAGGAGTTCGGCGACGCCTGGCTCGCGCCCTTGCACGGGCGCTTCGCCGGGCGCCTCGACGACTTGCAGGCGACCATGACCCGCTTCGTCGCCGAGACGATCTCGCGTGCCTACGCGCGCTGGGTCAAGCTGCCGCTCGACGAGGTGCTCATCTCGGGCGGAGGCGTGCACAACGCGACGCTCATGGCGCACCTCACCGAGCTGCTCGCGCCGGTGCCGGTCCGCTCGACCGCCGAGGTCGGCCTGGATCCCGACGCCAAGGAAGCCGTCGCCTTTGCGATCCTCGCCAACGAGACCGTGCACGGCCTGCCCGGCAACCTGCCCGTCGCCACCGGCGCCCGCGGCCCGCGCGTGCTCGGCAAGCTCGTCCCGGCGTAGGCCCCCGGAGACGGGGACAGGATGGCGGGGAAGCTTACGAGCGGCTCTCCGCGGCCTCGGCGGCCAGGCGATCCAGGAGCGCCGCGATCTCGACGGGCGAGCGGCCCGCCATCTGCTCGCGGGTGCGGCGGACGGCCTCGATGACCTCGCCGACTTGACGCTCGGCCACGGCGACGCGGCCGTGCAGGATCGCCAGCTCGGCGTCGCGATGACCGAGCTCGGCGGAGAGCGAGCGCAGGCGCTCCTCGCGCCCGGCCAGCGCACCCTCGGCGGCGCGCTCGCTCGCCACGTGCTGCACGAGCTCGCGCTCGAGCACCGCGGGGTCGGGGACGAGCGCGGCGTGCTGGTGCACGACGCGCAGGTTGTCCTCGAGCTCGCCGAGGCGCATCTCCTCCTCGCGCAGGCCGCCCTCGAGCTCGGCCAGGTGCCGCTCGAGCTCCTCGACGCGCCCGAGCAGCGCCTGCTCGGTCACCCGGCGGCGCGCCCCGGCGGCGTGCATGAGCTCGAGCTCACCGCGCACCGACGCGACCGTGGTATCGCGCTCGTAGCGGACCGCCTCCGACTCGTCGGCGGCGGCGCGCAGCGCCTCGTCGCGGTCGCGCCACGCGCCCTCGAGGCGCGTCTTCAGGCTCTCGCACTTCTTCTCCAGCTCGGCGTATTCGCGCTCGGTGCGCTTGAGCGAGTCCTGGCAGGAGACCAGGCGCTTGGACGCCTCGTCGACGGCTCGGGTGAGCGCGATCTGCGCCGCCTGGCGCTGCGCGCGCGCGGTCTCGACGCCCGACTCGCGGTGCTGCTCGAGCTCGCGCTGCATGTCGCCGACCTTGCGCCACAGCTCGTCGCCCTTGCTCTCGGCGGCCTTCCAGCGCCCGGTGGCCTTCTCGGCCGCCTCGGTGCGCTCGGCGAGCGCCTTCTCCAGCTCCTCGAGCCGCGCGACCAGGCCCGGATCCACGACCGGCTCGGGCGCGGTCGCCGCGACGACCACCGCGGCCGCAGCCGGAGCCGCCGCCGCCACCGGAGCCACCGCCGCCACCGGAGTCGCCCCGCCGGCGCGCCGCATCCGCAGCACCTCGCCCTCGGCGCGCGCCATGCGGCCGCGGACCTCGCGCAGCTCGGCCTCGAGGCCGGTCGCGCGCGCCTGCGCCGCGCTGGCGACGCGACGCAGCTCGGTGACCTGCGTGGTCGCCTGCTCCTGCTCGTCGCGCAGCTCGTCGACGTAGGCATCGCGCTCGTCGACGATCGCGCGCAGCTCGCCGAGGACTTGCTCGTGGTGCAGCGCGGCGTCGCGCAGCAGCAACATTGGATCGACGACCTCGCCCTCGCGCGGCACGGCGCTGCGGTGCAGCTCGGCCTCGAGCTCGGCCAGGCGCCAGGTCAGCTCCTCGAGCTGGGCCTGCGCGCGCGCCGCATCGTCCTGCGCACGCGCCGCCAGCGACTGCGCCTCGGCCACGCGCGCGTCGTCGACGATGGTCGGCGCGGCCTCATGGACCGGCAGCACCGTCACCAGGGTGGGCACCGCCTCCGCGGGCGCCACCGGCACCGGCGTCAGCGCGGGCAGCGGGGCCACCAGCGCGCGCCGCGTGCCCAGCGCCTCGATCGCCGTGTGCGCATCCAGGTCCGCGCGCAGCGCCAGGTTCTCGCGCCGCACCGTGGCCACCTGGGCCTCGAGCTCGGCGATCCGTGCCACCGTCGCGGCGGCCTCGCCGCGCGCCTTGTCGACCTCGCGCGCCGCCTGGGCGGCAACGCGGCCGAGCTCCACGTCGGCGTTGCTCGCGCGCTGGCGCAGCGAGGTCAGCTCGTTCTCGAGCGCCACCCGCTCCTCGGAGCCGCGCGCCAGCCGGCGGCGCAGCTCGACCTCGTCGTCGGCGGTGGCCGCCGGCCTGGCGCGGCCCTCGGCCACCGGCCCCGCGACCGGCACCGGCGTGGGCGCGCGCGGTAACGGCTCCGAGCTCACGCCGGCCGCCTCGGCCGCGGCCGAGAGGCCCAGACCGACCGGCAGCTGCACGACGGTGAAGCCGCGCAGGCCGTCGGCCTGGGCGCGCCCGCCGGCGATCGCGACGTAGTCGGTGATGGGCGGCTCGCCCGCGCCGCCCCACTGCGCGAGCTGGGTATCGAGATCGATCTCGAGCACCTCGGCGCCCTCGTCGCCGAACTCGACCAGCGAGAAGCCGACGAACGGCGACGCGCCGAGCATGCGCACCGGCCCGAAGAGCGCGGCGAGCCGCTCGTTCAGCTCGTGGTACGAGAGCCCACCCTGCGCGTCGGGGCGATCGGCGCTGGGCGCGGAGACGATCACCGTGCCGCCGGGCGCGAGCACGCGCCGGATCTCCTCGAGCGCCCCGTGCCGGCGCAAGAGCTCGGCGGCGACCGGCACGCAGACCACGTCGAACGCGCCGTCGGCGAGCTCGAGCGCGTTGTACTCGGCGGTGTGGAAGGCCAGATCGGCGACGCGGTAGCGCGCGCGGGCCGCCTCGATCGCGCGCACCGAGCGGTCGACGCCGGTCACCGCGCGCGCGCCCACCTGCAACAGGAAGTGCGCCGAGTGACCTTCGCCCGCACCGAGCTCGAGCACCCGCTGGGCGCGTAGGAGGTCTTGCAGGTACACGTACGGGGGCAGTCTGCGGGCGTAGCGCGGATCCATGAGGAGGCCGGTTTATAGCGCGTTTTTGCGCTCGCCGTGTGAGGACTGATAGCATCCCTCCGGTCCATGGCTACCGGCGAAGATCACGACCCGACGATCGACATCGGCAAGGATGGCGATCTGCAGGGATTCTCGCGCGCCACGCGGCGCCGCCTCGCCGCCGCGTCGGGACGCTACCGGCTGCTGCCCTCGCCCACGGGCCTGCTGATCTTCGAGCGCATCGACGCCGGCGCGCAGCCCGGCAAGGCGGCGCCGGCGGTCGCGCTCGCCGGCGAGATCGCCGGCCCGGGCGCGCTCGCCGACGTGCTCAACTTCATCCACTTCAACCAGTGGGACGGCGCCCTGTGGATCGTCGCGGAGGACGTTCGCAAGGCGCTGTTCTTCCAGAAGGGCCAGCTGCTGTCGGCGCAGTCGAGCGTTCTCGAGGACCGCCTCGGCTACATGCTCGTCCGCCTCGGCCAGCTCAGCCCGGCCGATCTGGTCAGCTGCTTGCGCGAGGTCACCCGCAAGCGCCGCCTCGGCACCGTGCTGGTCGAGCGCGGGCTGGTCACCACCCACGATGTCTACGAGGCGGTGCGCAAGCAGATCGAGGAAATCTTCCACAGCGTGTTGCTCTTCCGCAAGGGCGCCTTCTACTTCAACAAGTCACTCGACGACGTGATGCCCTCGCGCCTGCACCTCGACACCCAATCGCTCCTGCTCGAGTCGCTCCGGCGCATCGACGAGATGGCCTACTTCCGCTCCAAGCTCGAGTCGCCCGACGTGGTGCTCGGACGCCGGCCGATGCAGACGCCGCCGTCGCTCACCGGCAGCGCGCTCGCGGTCTTCCTCCTGGTCGACGATCGGCGCTCGCTGCGCGATCTCGCGCGCGAGTCTCGCCTCGGCGAGTTCGAGACCACCAAGGCCGCGTTCGAGCTCCTCCAGCGCGGCCTCGTCGCGGTGCGCTCGGCCACCGCGGTGGCGCGCGAGAAACCCGGGACGGTGCTGCCGACCACCTCGCCGGGCGCGTTGATCGACGCCTACAACGGCGGCCTCGCGCGGCTGCACACGCTGCTGTGGGAGAAGGACAAGCCGGCGCTGCTCTCCGAGGGCGTGACCGCATTCGTCTCGGGCAGCGTGCGCTTCGCCGATCTCATGGGCGGCGTGGGCGTCGGGCCCGACGGCCGGCTGCCGCGCGAGCGCCTGCTCGACCGTATGGCGAGCGCGCAGGACAGGGACAGCATCGGCCGCCTGCGCGAGGCGCTGAACGAGCTGCTCATGTTCGTGCTGTTCCTCGCTCACGACGAGCTCGACCGCGACGAGGAGCAGGCGATCCACGAACAGGTCGTGCGCGCCGTCGAGAGGCTCTAGCGGCGCGGCTTGGCGGGCTCGGGTGCGGCAGGTGCGGCAGGTGCGGCAGGTGCGGCGGGTGCGTGCGTCGCGGGCGCCGTGCGCGCGTCGTCGCGCTCCTCGGTGAGGTCCTCGCCAGGCTCGGTCTCGGGCAGGTCAGCGAACGAGTTGCGCGCGGTGACGAGCGTCTCGAGCGGACGCTTGATCGACCGGATCCACGGCGGGAGAGACATCCTTGCTGAGATAAGCAACCCGCGCGCCAGGTTTCACACGACGTGATTCTGCGACGTTGGAAGCGCGTCGTACAGAATGCCTAGGCGAACTGCCTAACGCTCCGACACGCCAGCCGACATACCGATGCCACGCCTACCGGCGGATCGCGAAGCCAGCGGCGAGCGGCGCGCGCGCGCGCTCGTTCTCGTCCACCCATGTCGTGGTCACGCCGTCGACGCGCGCACCGAGCGGCCCATGGCCGCACCATGCGATCAGCTCGCCGAGCACGGCGCGTGCACCCTCGGCCTCGAGCTCGACTCCGCCGTCCGGCAGGTTGCGCACCCAGCCGCGCAGGCCTCGGCGCTCGCCTTGCTCGAGCGCCGAGGCGCGATAGCCGACACCCTGGACGCGGCCCCAGATGATCACCCGAACCCTCATTGTCTCCATCGACTTACCTCGCCTGCGGAGGTGCCCGCAGCGCCCCGATCCCCACGGTTTTCGGCTTGACAGCTAGGTGAGGCCCCCATATCTCTAGGCCTGTACCTTCCGCGCCCTCAGGGCGCCCACGTTCAGCGACAACACGTTCACACCCCCGACATTCTACGGAACGGCCCGCCTGCACCGGAGGACTCCTACCTCCGGACATTTCTTCCAAGGGAGCATCGATCGCAATGAATCTCACGGAGCTGAAGCGCAAGAACATCACGGAACTCTCCAAGATGGCGAACGAGTACAACATCGAGGGTGCCTCCTCGATGCGCAAGCAGGAGCTGATCTTCGCGCTCCTCAATGCTCGTGCCGACCAGAAGGGTGAGATCTACGCCGAGGGAGTGCTCGAGACACTGCCCGACGGCTTCGGCTTCCTCCGCGCTCCCGACTACAACTACCTGCCGGGCCCGGACGACATCTACGTGTCGCCGTCGCAGATCCGGCGCTTCTCGCTGCGCACCGGCGACACCATCACCGGCCAGATCCGTCCCCCCAAGGAGAGCGAGCGCTACTTCGCGCTGCTCAAGGTGGACATGATCAACCAGGAGCCGCCGGACGCGCAGCGCGACAAGATCCTGTTCGACAACCTGACCCCGCTCTACCCCAACAAGAAGCTCAACCTCGAGCACCACCCGAAGAACCTGTCGACGCGCATCATCGACCTGCTCTGCCCGATCGGTAAGGGCCAGCGGTGCCTCATCGTGTCGCCGCCGCGCGCCGGCAAGACCATGCTGCTGCAGGACATCGCGCACGCCATCAACGCCAACCACCCCGACGCCGTGCTCATCGTGCTGCTCATCGACGAGCGGCCCGAGGAGGTCACCGACATGCAGCGCTCGGTCCGCGGCGAGGTCGTGTCGTCGACTTTCGACGAGCCAGCCGCTCGCCACGTCCAGGTCGCCGAGATGGTGATCGAGAAGGCCAAGCGCCTCGCCGAGCACAAGAAGGACGTCATCATCCTGCTCGACTCGATCACGCGCCTGGCGCGCGCCTACAACACGGTCGTGCCCGCGTCGGGCAAGATCCTTTCGGGCGGCGTGGACTCGAACGCCCTGCACAAGCCCAAGCGCTTCTTCGGCGCGGCGCGCAACATCGAGGAGGGCGGCTCGCTGACGATCATCGCCACCGCGCTCGTCGACACCGGCTCGCGCATGGACGAGGTCATCTTCGAGGAGTTCAAGGGCACCGGCAACTCCGAGATTCACCTCGACCGCAAGCTCATGGAAAAGCGCATCTTCCCGTGCCTCGACATCAACAAGTCGGGCACCCGCAAGGAAGAGCTGCTCATGACCGACGCGGTGCTGAACCGGGTGTGGATCCTGCGCCAGCTCCTGCACCCGTTGAACGTGATCGACGCGATGGAGTTCCTGCGCGACAAGGTCGGTAAGACCGACTCGAACCGCGAGTTCATCGAGAGCATGAGCGGCTAGTCAGCGGGAAACCTCCACGCTGTACGTTCTCCACCGCGCACCGCCCTTCCTCTCCCGATCGCCATGTTAGAGTCGAAGGCGGCATGAGCCGCGTCTTGCAGCTTCCTGCGCGCGGGCAATTGCTCGTCGCGACCGACCTCCAGGGATGCCTGCGTGACTTCGAGCGGGTCGCCGCGCTGTTCATCGAGTCGCAGCACCACACCGGCGACGCGCACCTCTTGCTCACCGGCGACCTCATCCACGGTCCTCACCTCGACGAGAGCGACTGGCCCGACTTCCTGGGCGAGTACTACCGCGACGCGTCCATGCAGGTCGTCGACGGCTTCGCCGCGCTGCGCGAGCGCTTCCCCGGGCGCGTGCACGCGCTCATGGGCAACCACGAGCACGCGCATGTGGGCGGGCCGCACACCGCCAAGTTCGCCCCCGACGAGGTCGAGCTGCTCGAGCACATCATCGGCCCGGTGGCCGCGGCGCGCCTGCGCAGCGTGCTGCGCGGGCTGCCGATCGCGGCGGTCGCGCCCTGCGGCGTGGTCTTCACCCACGGCGCCCCCGCCGCCGAGATCGACCACATCCGCGAGGTCGAGAACGTCGATCTCGAGGGCTTCTCCAACGACTCGCCACTCGACGTCTTCGAGGTGCCGGTGATCGGCGCGCTGCTGTGGGCGCGCTCGGCCGAGGCGGCTATCGCGCGCCGCTTCCTCAAGGCCATGGGCGGACGCATCAGCATCTATGGCCACGATGTGATCCCCGAAGGCTTCGAGCGCTTCGGCAACGAGCAGATGATCGTGTCGACCAGCTTCGGGGTCAACGACACCAACAAGGTGTACCTGCAGCTCGACCTGGCGGGGTGCTACGACACCGTGTTCGACCTGCACGAAGGCAACGAGATCCTGCCGCTCTACCCAGAAGCCGCCAAGAAGCGCGCCGGCCGCGCCCGGTAAGCGCTCGGAGCGCTCGGAGCGCTCGCTAAACGCGCGCCGCGGCAGACATTTTCGGCAGACGCGAGGTTAGCACCCGTGGGTTGACACCACCCCTGGCGGCGAGTGTAACTGGCGGGAGTATCGATGAAACCTGCGTCCGGCAGGCGACGTCCTGAAAGGGTGCTCCGATGCGGCAGCAGATTCTCCGTGGCCTGGCGCTGGCGCTCGTGTGCGCCGTGCCGCTCGTGGCCTGCGGTCCCGAAATACGCAGCGACGGCGACGACGGCGGCAGCGGCCCCGGCGACGGCGGCCTGCCGCAGTGCGGCGAGCAGTGCGCCAACTACTGTCCCGCGGGCACCAGCACCATGCTGAGCGGCGTCGTGACCGCGCCGAACGGCATCGACCCGGTACCCGGCGCGGTCGTCTACGTTCCGCTCACGATCGAGGAGTTCCCCGTCCAGGTGACCTGCGAGATCTGCGGCGACATCCTGTCGAACGCCATCATCGCCACCACCACCGCGCCCGACGGCAGCTTCACGCTGGGCCCATTGCCCACCTCGATGAACCCGCCGCCCGGCGGCACCATCACGGTGATCTCGCAGAAGGGCCGCTTCCGCCGCGTCGCCGAGGTGTCGATCGGAACCTGGTGCGCCGCCAACACCGGCCAGGACGCCGACTTCCGCCTGCCCAGCAAGAACGAGGGGCGCAACACCATCCCCAATATCGCGGTCGCGACCGGTGACTACGACAAGATGGAGTGCGTGCTGCTCAAGCTGGGCATCGAGAACGGCGCGTTCGACCTGTACGGCGGCGTCGGTCAGGCCACCGAGAGCGGCCTGGTCGGCTTCAACACGCTGCTCGAGAACCCGACGATGCTGAAGAGCTACAACATCGTCTTCATCAACTGCGCCGCCAACACCTTCGAGGATCTGCTCACCGCCAACGCGCAGGTGCGCACGAACGTCGAGGACTACGTCAACTCGGGCGGCCGCCTCTACGTCACCGACTGGTCCTACGACTACATCGAGCAGGTGCCCGGCTGGTCGGCGCGCATCGACTTCGGCCCGGGCGCGAGCTCCGGCTCGCCCGAGGAGCCCAACGCCGGCGCCATCGGCGAGGGCGAAATCAGCACCGAGGCACTCGTCCAGGACCCGGTGATGATCTCGTGGCTGAACGCCGTCGAGGCGCGCACGGGCGACTCGATCATCGACGCCATGAACCGCGTGCACATCCAGCACTTCCTGGTGCAGTGGGTCATGCAGCTCATGGTCGCGCCCATGGACACCAGCAAGGTCTGGCTGACCGGCCAGGTCTCGGGCGACGGCCTCTCCGGCGACCTGCCGCTCACCACGACCTTCGACGTCAACTCGTGCGGCCGCGTCCTCTACTCCAGCTACCACACGCTCGGCCGCGACGACATCAACCCATTCTTCCCGCCCGAGACCTTCCCCATCTACTGCGCGTCCGGCGCCCTGTCGCCGCAAGAGCGCGTCCTCGAGTACCTCATCCTGCACGTCGCCGACTGCATCGTCGTCGAGTGAACCAGCCCAGCGTGAACGAGACCATGAAGACCACCTCCACCGCCCTCGCGGCGACCATGCTCGCCGTGGCCGCCCTCGCCGCTGTCACCCTGACCGCCTGCCATGCCGAGCCGCTCGAGGCCCACGCGGCGCAGACGGCGCCGATCGTGAACGGCACGCTCAACCCGGGCGATCCGGCCGTCGTCTACCTCGACCTGGGCGGCGCCAGCTGCTCGGGCACGCTGGTCGCGCGGCGCGTCGTGCTGACCGCGCGCCACTGCCTCGAGGGCATCCCGGAGGGCAGGATCAGCGTGTTCTTCGGGCCCCGCGCGGGCGGCCCCGGCGTCACGATCGACACCACCGGCCACGAGTTCCACCCCGACGCCGACATCGGCATGATCGCCCTCGCGTCGCCGGCGCCCGCTGACGTCGTGCCCATCGCCATGGGCCGCGCCGATCTGGCGCTGCACCTGGGCGAGGACGTGCGCATCGTCGGCTACGGCGTCACCACCGAGACGGGCAGCGATTCGGGCACGAAGCGGGGCGGCACGACCAAGCTGCACCACGTCATGGGCGACATCCTGATCACCGGCTACGAGGGCTCGAACACCTGCTACGGCGACTCCGGCGGGCCCAACTTCATGACCTTCGAAGGCAAGGAGTACGTGATCGGCGTGACCTCCTACGGCACGACGACGTGCGGCTTGCCCGAGGACGGCTCGGTGCGCACCGACACCCTCATCGGCTGGCTCGACGCCTACGTGGCCGAGCACGACGACGGCGTTCCGCCCGTGGTCGCCATCCTGTCGCCTGCCGACGGCGCGACCGTCGCGCCCGGGTTCGCGGTCGAGATCGAAGCCACCGACGATCGCGCGATGGCCAAGGTGGAGCTCTACGTCGACGATCAGCTGCACGCCTCCGACGTCTTCGCTCCGTGGGAGCTGGCGGCGCAGCGCACCTTGCCCGCCGGGCTGCACACCGTCGAGGTCCGCGCCTCCGATCTGGGCGGCAACATCGCCACCGCGAGTGTGCAGGTCACCGTCGCCAGCGAGTGCGAGAGCGACGCGCAGTGCACGGGCGGCGACGTCTGCCAGGACAGCGTCTGCACCGGCGGCGTGGGCGCTGGCTGCGCGGGGACCGGCGACTGCGCGAGCGGCCAGTGCCTCATCGCCGACGACGGCACGCGCTACTGCACCGACGACTGCGCCTCCGACGCCGACTGCCCGAGCGACTTCCAGTGCGCCGCCTCGTCGCTGAGCCCGGTCACCAAGTGCCGCCTCGGCGGCGGCGGCGGCGGGTGCGCGATCGCGATCGTGGCGGGCGGCCGGATGCCCGGCGGAGGCGCGGGTACGGGCGCGGCAGCGCTACTCGCGGCGCTCGTGCTCTCGATCACGTTCGTCTCGCGCCGGCGGCCGAACGCGACTCATCACTGACCCGGTCGGGGTACTCTGGATGTTCCACATGAAGCTCCAAGCTGTGACCCGGATCGCGACGTTCGCGTCGCTACTCGCCTCCGCCTGCACCGCCACGCCGCTCGATTCGCCCGAGTCATCGGTCGGCTCGCGGGCTGCGCCCATCGTGGGCGGCACGACCCATGGCGGCGACCCGGCGGTGGTCTTGCTGATCCTCGGTGGACTGGGCTCGTGTACCGGCACGCTGGTGGCGCCCGACGTCATCCTGACCGCGCGCCACTGCGTCATCGACGTGGCGCAGGGCGACATCGACGTCTACTTCGATCTCCCGGGCGGCAGCCGCGTGCGCAAGAGCAGCCTGAGCCACGCCTACAGTCCCGACGGCGACATCGCGATCGTTCGGCTGGCGGAGACAACGCCTGACGGCGTGTTTCCCGTTCCGGTGGGTCGCGAGAGCCTGACCACGCACACCGGTGAAGCGGTTCGACTCGTCGGCTATGGTGTGACGACCACGAGCGGCTCCGATTCGGGCGTGAAACGCCTGGGGTTCACGAATCTCGGCGCGCTCGGCGGCGAGGGCGACGACATCATGTTCATCGGCAGCCTCGGCCAGAGCACGTGCTTCGGCGACTCCGGGGGCCCCGACTTCATGACCTTCGGCGGGATCGAGTTCGTCGTCGGCGTGAACTCGTTCGTGACGGGCGGGTGCGGCATGGCGCCGGCGGGCTCGGTGCGCACCGACAAGTACATCGCCTGGCTCGATCAGTACTTCGACACCCGCTTCGACAAGGTCCCACCCACGGTGAGCATCGTGTCGCCCGGCGAAGGTGAGAGCACCGCCGCCGGCTTCATCGTCGTGGTCGAGGCCGCCGACAACCTCAACCTGACAAAGGTCGAGCTCTACATCGACGAGGTGTACCAGTCAGTCGACCGCGAGTCGCCCTACGAGCTGACCTCGGCGCCGAACCTGCCTTCGGGCGCGCACGGCCTCGAAGTCCGCGCCTACGACTCGAGCGGCAACACGACCAGCGCGACGGCCCAGGTCACGGTTGCGCCCAACTGCGCCGGCGACGCCGACTGCGGCGGCGACGAGACCTGCGCAAACGGCATCTGCTCGGGCGCCATCGGTGCCGGCTGCGAGGGCGGCTCGGAATGCGCGAGCGGCCAGTGCTTCATCCCGCCCGCCGGCTCCACGCTGGGCGCTCCCTTCTGCACGACAACCTGCGGCTCCGACAGCGAGTGTCCGGATGGCTTCGCCTGCACCAAGCCGGCGCTGAGCCCGATCAAGAAATGCATGCCTGCCGAGGCCGACGGCTGCACGATCGGCGCGGCGGGTCGCGGCGGCCGCGGTGCAGGCGCGGCGGCGCTACTCGCGGCGCTCGTGCTCTCGATCACGTTCGTCTCCCGCCGGCGCGCTCGACTCGATCCGCACTGAGGCGCCCTCCGGCAGGGCGTTAGTCCTGCGCAACGCCCCCGACGACGCAGACCCGATCGTCGCAGCCGATGAGCAGGTGCACGCCGCGGCGCGACGGCGCGAAGCTATAGACGAGCTGCCCCGCTTGCTCCGTGCCCGAAATCGCCTCGATCTTCCCGTCGAGCGACGCGATGTACGTCTGCGGAAGGCGCCAGCTACCCGCCGTGAAGTGGAAAGTCTGGGCGCTGCCGCGACGCTCGGTCTGCGCCGCCGGCAGCAGTGCACCATCGATCCACCGCCCGATGCAGAGCGATTTGTCGGAGCTGAGCGCCGGCGGCAGGTAGAGACGCAGGCACGGCCCACGTGCGGCGCCCCCGCTTGCCTCGAGGACCGCCGGCCCGGTCTCGATCAGGTACTGGCGGGCTCGCTCGAAGGAATCCCGGCTCTCGAACTTGAGGACGGGCGTCGGCATCTCGGGCGGCGCCAGGTCCACCATGCCGGTCGGGTCGCCCTCCACTTGCCAGCCGGTGGCCACGCCGCTCGCCTGCAGGATGCGCGGGTCCTGCGTATCGAGCGCCAGCGTTTGCATGCCATAGCGCCCGCCGATGCTGCGGCGCCAGCCCTCCTCGACCAGGTCATCCCCGAGCGCCCAGTGCGACTTGAAGAAGTGGCGCACGGGCTTGACGAACGCGACTTGACCGCGCGGCGCCTGCTCGAGGAAGCGAGCGCGAGCACGATAGTCCTCGTCGAGGTGGGAGAAGACCTGCACGAAGCGAACGGCGTGGAACCCTACGATCACGGACGCGATACCGACGGCGGCCACGAAGGTACGGCGCGTGTCCAGCGCGGGCAGCAGGGCAGCGAGGGCTGCCACGGCCACCAGAAGCGCCGAGGCCAGCAGCAGGCGCGCGGCCGTGAACGGCGAGGCGAGCAGCGACGCAACGATCGCGACCGCTCCGCCCAGAAGCATGGCAATGGTCGTCCAGGGCGTGGCGGTGGGACGGCCGCGCCAGCGGCGGTAGGCGCCGTGAGCGACGGTCGCGATGAGGATGAGCAGGCCCAGCCGGGCCTCGAGGACGAAGCTGATGAAGAGCCGCAGGACCCCTCTGGGGCCCTGGGCCGCGATGCGTTCGAGGATCGGTTGGCGGCCCATGCCGGCGTAGCGCACGAGCTGCCCGGGCGCGAAGAACAGCGCGAGGTACCCGGCGACGACCCCGACGAAGGCCGCTAGGAGCCACGGCCAGACGGCTGGACGACGGCGCAGGGTGAAAACGCCGAGCAGCAGCACCGCCAAGATGAGTGCGGGTCCAGTGTGTTCGTTGCACATGCCGGCCACGAAGCCGAGCACGAGCATGCCCGCGCTGGACCACCAGCGTGGACCTGCCTCCCCGCGAGCATTCACGACGCTCGAGCCCGAGACCTTGGTCACATAGATGCGCAGCGGCACCAGGAACCACACCTGCACGCCGAAACCGTACAGGTAGTTGGTAGCGTGGGGTCGATAGAAGACCTGCTGCCCGAGCGTGCTCACGCTGACGCAGACCAGGGCGACCATCAGGATCAGGATCCCGCTATCGCGAGACCGCCGCGGGCGCGGCCAGCGACCCAAGGCGAGGGTCATCAGGCCCACCACGGTCAGCACGATTACCGAGGGCGTGAGCACCGCATGCAGCGCGCGCGAGCCGCCCGTGAGGTACAGGAAGGTCTCGCCGAACCGCGGGTTGCAGGTGAGGTAGTTCCACTCAATCAGGCGAGCGACCGCAGGAATCGATGTCAGGATCGATTTCCAGTCGGAACCAGTCCAGCAGTCGCCAGCCATGGGCTCGTGGAAGCAGACCCAGGCGCAGACGCCGAACAGCAGCGCTAGGAGCGCCCAGAAGCTCAGGCGGCTGACGTGTGGAGATGTTCCCGGACCGTGCATCAGGCGGAGGTATACACCGATCGAGTTGCGCCGAGCGCTTGGCGTCATGTGCCCCGGATTGCGGGCAGCTACTGTGGCGCCTTCCAGGCCGCCAGGTAGTTCAAGACGCGCCCATTGGGAGCGACGCCGCCTTCGGCCGTGAGCGTGGTCAGGGATCTATAGCCGTTCGCCGTGCGCACGATGAGCTGGGTCGAGCCGCCACCATCGAAGTTCAGGGCGGTCTTTGCCCCAAGAACATCACGATAGAAGCTGCTGAGTTGCGTCAGCGACGCCCCTTGATTCGCATGGATCCCTTCACCATCCGCGACGACCACGAGGAGATCGCCGTTCCAGTCCACTCCCACGGTCGTCCGCGCCCAGTACGTCGAACCCAGCCCGTCGGGCACGTAGCCATCCTCGCGGAGCAGCAACTGTTCCGACTGAATGGCGTAGGAAACGTCAGATTGGTCGTCGAGATCGTCGTCCCAAAGTGGAATCTTGCCATCCGGAGGCACAATGACCTGATGCCAATCGGGACTCCAGTGGAAGTCATTTTCCTTCTGGACGATGCGCATGACTTGATTGGAGGCCGAGCCGGTAATCCCCAGGACGGGATACTTGCCCGCATTCCCGAACTGGTGGGAGTTGCGATAACCGTTGCTGAAGTAGTAGCCGACCGGATAGTAAGAACCCTCGTCGTACTCGAAATAGCCGGCGTTGATCGTGACCAGCGGAGCGAGTCGAGCGGAGACCTGGAAGCCGTTCTCGAGGCTCGGGAGCAGCCGCGATTCCTCGAAAGCGAGTCGGCTCGTGGCCTTCGGGACCCGTACGACATGGAGTGTGGTGCGCCCGTTCGAGTAGTCCAGGTACGTCGAGTAGCTGATGCCCGCGGCCACGAGATGCGCGAACGACTCCTCGAGAGCCACGTCCACGCGGATACCCTGGACGGGGACGGGAATGTTCACCGCGCGGGCAAGAGAGTAGCCGGCTCTGGTCACGGTGATCCGATTTGCACCTCTGCCGACTTGGGCGAACCAGTAGCGACCATCGGTAGAGGTCCTCATCGTGAAGCCGGTGGAGAGGGTCACCTGGGCGCCGCCGATTGGAGTGCCCGAGGCACGCGAGGTGATCACGCCGTGGATGCCAGTCTTTGGAGATGAGCTGCTGACGAAGACTCCCCCGTCGCGATTGAACGCGTTGCCGGTGCCACCACCCTCTGGTGAGACGTCCCGCATCATGAAACCAATCTGATGAGAGGCTGTCTGGGTGGGGCACAGCGTGAAGCGAAAGTCCCAGAAAGTCTTGGAGCTATCGAACTTGTTGAAATAGGAGTGGGCGTTGTGAAGATTGGCCGAGATCGGGATGTTGATCATGTCGTTCATCTCGACGGCCGCTTTGTAGACCGCCGTCCCGCGCATGACGCGCACGAGGACGGTATAGCGCTGGCCGTTCACCAGTGAATACACGCCGTTCACCGGGGTAACCCCTTCGATCGTGGTCGAGACAATCCGGGGTGCCGGTTCGGTGACGGCGGCAAGCAAGGCGAGTGCTGGATCTACGCCCGTGGTCTCCGCGAGGTCGGGTTCGAGCAGGCGCAGTTCATCAGAAGCCACCTGTGCAGAGTCTGTCTCGGTGAAGTCTGTCTCGGATAGGCAGCCGCCCACCGTGACCAGCAAGGCAAGTACCAGGCCGCACTCAGCCAGACCACGAGCTTCCAGTTTCTTTCGCATGCCCTCCGCCTAAGCAAGGCGCGTACCGGGCCATTGCGAAGAGACCACTCACGTTTCCGCGGACCGCGGGAGGCTCGCGGCGTCTCTCGGCGTGTTCAAACGTGTCCGAGCGTGTTCGTGTGCGTCGAAGCGTCCGCCCGCGTCGTTCACTTGCCCCCGGCGCTCTCGACCTTGGTGATCTTCAGCCGGTCCACGCTGACCAGGGCGATGAAGTCCATGACCGCGACCTCGAGGTGGCCGGCGTCGACGTAGGTGAAGCCCCAGGTGGGCTCGATCTCGCGCCAGCCGGTGCCGTCGTGGAAGGCCACCCAGGCGTGGGCGACCAGCTCGCTGCGGTCGAGCGCCATGCCCTCGCGCAGCTCGGCGGGCACGCCCGCCGCGCGCAGGAGCGTGACGGCGAGGGTGCTGTACTCGGTACAGTCGCCGCGGCCGCGCGCCAAGATGGTGAGCGCGTCGAGGCCCTCGGGCGTGATCTCGTAGACCAGCTTCTTCTGGATCCAGGCCACGATGAGGCGCGCGGCCTCGGCGGGCGGCGTGCCGGCGGGCACGATCTCGCGAGCCAGGGCGACGATCTCGGGTGCGTCCGCGCTGAGGGCGCCCTCCGAGCGCAAGAGGCGCTCGCGCTCGCGCTGACCGAGCGGCGCCGCGACCACCGGCTGATCGAGCGTGGGACCGGGTGCGCTGACCACGCGCAGGTGGCGGTCGTCGAGCACCGTCACGGTCGCGCGCGGCGAGGCGGGGAAGGCCCGCGCCGCCACCGACCGGGCGTCGTCGACCTCGATCTCGAGCGCGATGGCGCCGTCGAGCTCCTTGCGCGCGACCACGCGCGGCAGGCGCGCCGAGTTGCGCAGGCTGCGGCTGGCCAGCCACTGGTCGACCACCTCGGTGTCGACGCCGACCTCGCTGAGGTTGGGCGCGACGTGGGCCTCGAGCCGGTAGGCGCCGGTCTTGGCCTCCTGCCAGGCCTGAAGGTCGACCTCGCGGGTGATGCCGACGAGCGTCGCGAACACCTTGAGGTAGCCGGAGACGGTGTCGCCGGCGCGGCGCCCGCTGGCCAGCGCCAGGAGCGCGCTCGCGCCGCGGGCGCCGTCCAGATGACCGGCCGCGACCCGCCGTGGCGCGGACGGCGACCGCACCGGCGGCGCCGGACGCGCCACCGCCGCCTCGACCAGCGCGCGCGGCGCGCCGACGACCAGGACGTCGCCGCGCACGGCCCAGGTGAGACCGTCGTGCTCGACGAGCGCGCCCGGCTTCGGCAGCGTCAGGCCGCGCGCCTTGCAGGCCTCGCGCACGCGCGCGTCGAGGCCGACCGCACCGACCCAGCGCGCCCACAGCGGCTGGGCGCCCTCGGGGTACCAGGCCAGCCCGACCTGCGAGCCGACCGGCAGCAGCCACATGGGCGGCGCGGGGC
>JBKJOI010000251.1:0-11620 GCA_046595695.1 Haliangiales bacterium
GCGGCCGGCCCACCGAGCGGCTGCGCCGCACGCGCGTGCAGAACGCGCCCTCGTTCGATCGCGCCGCCGCCGACTTCTCCGGCTCGATCGTGCGCCGCGTCGTCGCCACCGGCGAGGCCGTCGCGGTCACCGACATCGCCGACGACGCCGCGCTGCGCGAGCAGCGCTCGGTGATCGCGCTCGGCCTGCGCTCGGTCATGTGCGTGCCCATGCGCCGCCAGGGCCGCGTCTCGGGCATCGTCTACGTCGACAGCCGGCACCTGACCGAGTCGGATCCCGCGTCGGAGCTGGCGCTGCTCGAGGCGCTCGCAGCGCAGGCAGCGCTCGCCATCGAGAACGCGCGCCTGGTGGGTGAGGAGCAGCGCAAGGCCGAGCTCATGGCCGTGCTCGCGCACGAGATCCGGAATCCGCTCGCCGGCATCCTGGGCTACTCCGAGCTCCTGCCCGAGGAGAAGCGCGACATGCCGGCCAACGCCGCCGAGCTGCTCGACCGCATCCACCGCGACGCGCAGCGGCTCAAGCGCCTGGTCGACAACGTGCTCGAGCTCGTCCGCGTCGAGGCCGGCAAGGTCGAGTGGTCGATCGCGCCCCTGCGCATGAACGAGCTGCTCGACGACGCGCGCGTCGCCTACGAGCCGCTCGCCGCCAAGAAGAACATCGTGCTCGAGGTCGAGAGCGACCCCGAGCTGCCGCCCGCCTTCGGCAACTCCGACCGGCTGTTCCAGGTGCTGTCGAACCTGCTCGGCAACGCGCTCAAGTTCACCCCCGAGGGCGGCAAGATCCGGCTGCGCGCGCGCGCCGAGCAGGTGACCTCGCACGATCCCGACGGTCCGCACGGCCGGCGCGGCGACGACCTCGAGCCCTGGCTGGACATGGGCGGCGACGATCCGCCCCAGCCCTACGTGCGGGTCGACGTGATCGACAACGGCCCGGGCATCCCCGAGGAGCGGCGGGATCAGCTGTTCGCCAAGTTTGCGCAGGGCGAGAACTCGAAGAAGCACTCGCGCGGCGTCGGCCTGGGCCTGTTCATCAGCCGCGAGATCGTGCAGCGCCACGGCGGCGAGATCTGGGTCGAGTCGGAGATGGGCAAGGGCTCGGTGTTCAGCTTCCGCATCCCGTGCGTGCCGTGAGCCGCGGCGCGGCCGGCACCCGCACCGGCCGCGCGTGACGCGCGTGCGGCTGTACGCGCATCGCGGCGCGGCCATCGAGCAGCCCGAAAACACGATGGCATCCTTCCGGCGCGCGCTCGAGCTGGGCGCGACCGCGCTCGAGACCGACGTCCACCTGACCGCCGACGGCCACGTGGTCGTGGCCCACGATCCCGACGGTGCGCGCATGTGCGACGCGCGGCGCCCCATCGCGACCTGCTCGCTCGCCGACGTGCAGTCGTGGGACGCCGGGTGGGGCTTCCGCGACGCGCAGGGCGCGCGGCCGTTCGCGCACAAGCGGCTGCGCGTGCCCACGCTCGACGAGCTGCTCGCCGAGTTCCCCGGCATCCCGATCAACGTCGATCTCAAGGTCGATTCGCCGGCGATGGCGCACGCCTTCCTCAAGATCGTGCGCGGCCGCCGCGACGAGGAGCGCGTGATCGCCGCGAGCTTCCACCGCTCGGTGCTGAAGACCCTGCGCCGCCACTTCTACGCCGGCCTGACCGCGCTCGCGCAGAGCGAGGTCGTCGAGCTGCTCGCCCTGCCCGCGTTCGCCTGGCGCCGGCTGCCCGCGCGTGGCCAGGCCGCGCAGCTGCCGGTGCGCTTCGGTCCGCTGCCGCTCGCGTCACGTCCGGTGATCGCGCGTTGCCGCGCCGCCGGCGTGCGCGTCGACTTCTGGACCGTCAACGACGCCGCCCTCGCGCGCACGCTGCTCGCGCTCGGCGTCGACGGCATCATGACCGACGACCCGGGTACGATCGCCCCGGTGCTGCGCGACGCCGGCGTGCTCTGAGCGCGGCGCGCTTGCAGCAGGTCGTGAACCGTGGCGCGGCCGTCGACCCGATCCGGGCCAGCCCGGGTCGTCCCCAACGGAGCGATCTGCGCTAGGCTGCGGCGATGGACGACTGCGACGACCACGTCGACCTCATCGTCGAGGGTGCCAAGAACGCCGGAACCCAACCGGTGCCCGCGCGACGCCGGTACGACGGCACCTATGAGATCCCGTACACGCCCGGCCTCGTCGACGGCGTCGCCGCAGGCGACGTCATCCGGGTCCTCGATGTCGCGACCGGCACGTTCGAGGTCGTGCGGCGCGGAGGCAACCTCGCCGTCAAGGTGTTCTCGACGACCGACATCGGGCCCTATCTCGAGTGGATCGACGATCGCCTGCTCGTGATGGGTGGGCGCCTCGACGGACGCATCGACCGCGCCGCGGCGCTGACGATCCCGATCAGCGCCGGCTTCCCCGCGGTCGAACAGCTGATGACGGAGGCCGCCGATCGCTTCCAGGTCGAGTGGTACTTCGCCAACGTCTATGACGACAACGGCAAGCCGCTCAGCTGGTGCGCCTCGCCGAGCTGACCGGCTCGCGCCGCGCCGCCACGCCGCGCCGACTCGCGCCGCGCCGCTACCAGATCTTCGACGCGTTCACCGCGTGGCTCGGGCGCCGGCCCGCCCGCCCACGGCGCGCACCGCCGCCGCCCGCGCCGCCCGTGCCCGTGGGCATGACCGGCCAGCCGGCCTGGTAGCGCCAGCGCGTCGAGCGCGGCTCGGCCGCCTCCGCCGCCTCCGCCAGCGTGCGGTACCGGGCCCGCGAGACCTTCTTCTCCTCGCGCACCAGGGTCTGCCAGATCGAGGCCTCGTGCGCGGCGGCTGCGCGCGCCACCGCGATCACGTCGAAGCGGGCCGGCGCGGTGCGCGAGTGCGCGCCCGGCACCTCGGGCGGCGGGCCGCCCGCGAGCTCCTTGAAGACCTGCGAGCCGAAGCGGTCGTACCAGAGCAGCGTGTGCGCAGTCGAGACCGCGCCCGCCCACGGGTAGCGGCCGAGCCGCCAGCGCGACGACAGCTGGGAGAGCGCGGCGTCGAGCTTCTCCTGGTCGGCCGCGGTCTTGGCGGGGCGCTTCTCGTTGTAGAAGAGCCCGGTGCCGAGCTCGTCACCGTCGAGCTGCCAGGTCTCCTTGATGCCGAAGTCCTGGGGTGACTGCGCGACCAGCGCGCCGTGCGTGAGGTCGAACTCGCCGCAGATGAACAGCGCCACCGACTCGCGCAGCTCCTCGAGCATCTTCATGGTCGAGAGCGCCTCGCGGTAGGTCTCGGTCGGGAAGTCGGTGAAGCACATGGCCTCGACCGCCACGCCGGTGCCGGCGAGGTTGCGGATGGCGGTCTTCACGGTCTCGACCGGGATGCCCTTGTCGATGAGCTGGATCACGCGATCCGAGCCCGACTCGACGCCGTAGGCCATGGCCACAGCGCCGCCCTCGGCGAGCTCCTGGCAGCGCTCGGGTGTGAGCACCTTCTCGGGCCGCATGTCGGTGGCCCAGCGCCACGGCAGCCGCTCGTCGCGGATCGCGCGCGCCAGCTTGAGCACCGTCTTGGGCGCGACCGAGTCCTGCGAGAAGTAGAAGAAGCGGTTGCCGTGCTTGGCGGTCAGCTCCTTGAGGTGCTTCATGCACGTGTCGACGGGCCGCTCGCGGTACTTGGCGGTGCCGACCTCGGCGAGGCCGTAGTGACAGAACGTGCACACGCCCCAGTAGCAGCCGCGCGTGGGGTCGTAGGGCAGGAGCAGCTCGGGCGCGAAGTAGCGATCGAGCGGCAGGCCATCGAAGTCGGGCGCGGGCAGCTCGCCCATGTTCTCGATCTGGGTGCCGCGGATCACGCCGCGCGGCGCCTCGCCGCGGCCGACCGCCTGCGCGAGCTCGACCAGGGCGCGCTCGCCCTCGAAGATGATCGCGGTGTCGAATGGCCGCAACGCGCGGGCGAGCGCGTCGCCCTTGAGGCGCATGAGGATCTGCGAGATCGACGGGCCGCCCAGGGTCAGGTGCACGCCGGGCAGCTCGCGGCGCAAGAGGTGCGCGAGCGCGTACGCGGGCTGCAGCTGCCCGGGGAACGCGACCGAGAGCCCGACGACGTCGACCGCCGCGTGGCGCAGGCGTTCCACGAGCTCCAGGTAGTAGTCGTGGTACGGGTTGCGCTCGGGACGAGCGTCGTCCTCGATCTCCTCGGCGGACAGGAGCGAGAAGGGCGTGCGGTATGCGGTGAAGCTGACCGTGAGCGGCGCGTACGCGGCGCCGATGAGGCGCATGCTGCTCTCGATCGCAGCGACCGCCGCGTCGTACTCGTCGACGTCGAAGAAGCGCTCGGGATCGCGCATCACGCTGACCGCGTCGTCGATCGCCGCCGGCGCGGCCTCGAAGTCGCCGCGGGTCTGCCACAGCGTCGTGTAGAGCAGCTGCTCGACGTGCGTGAGCTGCGACTTGCGCTCGAGCCGGTCGAGCCGCGCGAGCGCCTTGGTGGCCAGCGCCTCGAGCGGGTCGCGCCGCAGCAGGCGATCGTAGGCCTCGACGTTGGCGTCGACGGGCAGCACCTCGATGCCCTCGCGCCGCAGGTAACCGCACAGCGTCGGGACCGCCAGGTAGGGCGCGGTCGGGTCACACGTGGGCGGGTAGACGAGAGCGACCTTCGGGCACATCGACGCGGAGTCTACACGAAACCCCCGCGGCCGACGCGGGCCCCGGCGGACGCGCGGGGCGGGGCGGCGCGCGGGGCTGGACGCGCTTACGGCAGCGCCTGGCTGCCCAGGCCGTCACCGTCGGCGTCGGGCGCCACCGGCGCCATCGGCATGGCGGCCGCGCCCAGCGCCGAGCCGTACGCCGCCGCGGGCGACGCGGCGGGCGTGTCGGCGAAGCGCGCGTAGCCGCGCACGAGCCCACCCACGCCGCCGAAGGCCACCTCGCTGAACGGCCAGGGGCCCGAGCCGGCGTAGCTCGGCGACGTGCCCAGGCCGGTGCCTGCGGCCACCTCGAGCGCGAGCAGGCGATCGACGTCCGCCACGTACACGGTGTCGAGGCCGCTGTAGGCGCGATCCACGAACAGCGATCCGCGGACCGTCGAGCTCGGCGAGGTGCCCAGGCCGGTCCCCGACGCGAACGTGACGACGATGAGGGGGAAGCTGGGCGTGTCACTCACCGGTCCGCCCGGCGTCCCGACCGGGAACGACGCATCGTCGAAGCGCAGCGGCGAGCCGCCCACGCCGGTGCCGCGCGAGACCACGCGTCGCGCGGCCGCGCCCGGGAAGGTGGCCAGGAACCACGCCTCGTCGACGGCGACCGCCATCGGCGAGGTCGCCAAACCCCACGAGAAGCTCGGCAGCACGAGCGTCGGGCGGTACGCGGTGCCCGCGAACAGCGGCGCCTCGAAGGCGATCGAGACGGGCGTCTCACGCGGGTCGGTGGGCAGCTCGTACGACGGGCTGGTGCCGAGGCCGGTGCCGCCGACGCCACCCGAGGCGAAGCCGGTGGCCTCGTTGCCGCCGGAATCGAGCACCTGCAGCGACTCGGCGAAGCGGGTCAGCCGCACCAGCGACTGCGACTCGATGCGCAGGAAGCCGCGCGGCCGGTCGAAGCCCTGGTACGCGCCCGAGCCGCGCGAGATGCCGTCGGCCTGGAAGGCGACGACGCGGTTGCCGACCAGCGCGGCCGACCAGAAGTCGACGACGCCGGTGCTGCTGGTCTCGCCGCTGACCGCGCCGAACGCGGCGCCGGTGAACATGCCGTAGACCCTGGCGCGCTGCGCGGGCAGGCCGCTCCCCGCCTCGATGACCTCGACGCGGGCGCGCGCATAGACCTTGCCGCCCGAGCCGTTGTGGAGCGTGACCAGCACGTTGGCGTTCCAGCGCTCGCGCTGCCCCGCGTGCACGTCGCCGCCCTCGGCGGCGTCGATGGCGCGGTTGGCGCGCAGCGCGCCGCGGCCGTTCTCCGTCGACATGCTCCTCCAGCCGAGGGCGCGCGCGTTCTCGACCAGGATGCCGCGCACCGCGTGGGCGTCGAGGTCGGGGTTCTGCGCCATCATCGTGGCGGCGACGCCGGTGACCTGCGCGGCCGCCTGCGAGGTGCCGGCGTAGAAGTAGTAGCCGAAGCTGGAGGGGTCGCCAGGCGCGAAGGTCTGCGCCAGCACCGCCTCGGGCTTGCCGTCGAAGTTGGCGTCGCCCGCGATCGTGCCGGCGGGCGCGAGCACGTCGACCTTGTAGGAGTAGTTCGAGTAGGGCGCGCGCCACAGCCAGAGCTGCGCGAAGTTCCACTGCTTCTTCGCATCGCCGAAGGTGAAGAAGAACGGCGGGATGTCGCTCGCGCCCACGGCGATCACGTCGCGGAACGCGGCCGGGTAGGCCACGATGTCCTCGCCGTGGTTGCCGACCGCGGCGATCATGACGACGCCCTTCTGCGCCGCGTAGTCGATCGCCGACTGCAGCATGCGCGACGGGAAGTACGTCGGCGGGAACGACAGCGACATGTTGATGACGCGCGCGCCGTGATCGGCGGCGTAGCGGATGCCCTCGACGAGCGCGAGCTCGGTGCCGGTGTTGCCGTGGTCGAGCACCTTGATGGGCAGGATGGTCGCGCCGCGGCCGGTCGCCTGGATGCCGCGCTGCGCCGCGATCACGCCGGTGACGTGGGTACCGTGGCGCTGATCGTCGTTGGGATGCGCGTCGTCGTTGACGAAGTCCCAGCCGGGCGCGAAGGCGACGCCGACGAGATCCGGCGCCTGCTTGTAGGTGCCCCGATCGTCGGCGTGGTCCTCGTAGGCGACGCCGGTGTCGAGCACCGCGACGACCACGCCGGTCGCGCCGGGCGTGCCGACGAACGGGTCGATGCCCATCGCGTACAGGTTCCACTGCAGCACGCCGAGCTGATACGAGGGCGACGTGCCGAGGCCGGTGCCGGATACGGGGTCGCAGTCCTGGCCGTCGCTCTCACCGTGCAGCACGTGGTTGCGCGATACGTCGGCGACGTGCCCGCTCTCGCGCAGCCGCGCGGCTCCCGCGGCGGCCGCGGCCTCGTCTGCGAAGCGCACGACCGCGTAGCCGGAGCGGCGCGCGACGAAGGTGACCTCGCCACCCGCGGTCGCCGCGAGCCACACGGCGGCGTCGCCGGGCAGCGTGTCGTCGAAGCGCACGAGCAGCTCGTCGGCGACGACCACGCCGGTGGCGGTCTCGAGCATCGGCTTGCCGACCACGCCGAGCGGCGAGCGCCGAGCCGCCACAGCCGAAGGCAGCGCGGGAGCGACGGCCGCGATGCCGGCCGACGTTCCGTCCTGGCCACCATCCATGGCCTCGCACGCGGACGTGAGGACCGCTGCTGAGGTCAGGAAGAGAGCCAGTCGTGTGCCCGGACGTTGGTTGAACATGTATGTGCTTCAACCGGATGTAGCAATGAACGTGCCGTCGCACAGCCTTCAGGGTCGAGCACAGTTAGTTAAACAATTACAATATATTGAAAGCATCGGATGAAAGCCGAGCAACAGCCGTCAGCATTCATACGGGGTCAACTTACCACGATAAAACTCACAGAAAATTTTCGAACCGATTATAGACATTGTTTTCATTACGAAATTTGTAGCAAGTGCACTCCAGGACGCATGGTCATGCGGCCATGGCGTGCGGTAACAATGCCGCGATCGCGCGAACAGAGCGTCAAGTAGCGGATATGATTGTTAATGTTAGGTGCTACGGGAGAGGAGAGTAGCCGACGCCCGGGCCGTCGGACTCCGGCGCGACCGGCGCCATGGGCATGACGGCGGCGCCCAGGGTGGCACCGTACGACGCCGCGGGGGCGGCGATGGCATTGCCGGAGAACGCGCCGTACGAGCTCGCGAGCGTCGAGATCCCGTCGAAGGTCGCGGCCGGGATGGTCCACGGACCGTCCTCGACGAAGCTCGGCGAGGTGCCGATGCCGGTGCCCGCGGACAGCACGCCGGTGAGCACGCGATCGATGTCGGTGGCCACGGCCACGTCGATGCCGCTGTAGATGCGGTCGACGATCACGCGCGAGGGCGAGGTGCCGATGCCGGTGCCGGTCGGTCCGCTGGGCGAGGTGCCGATGCCCGTGCCGGTCGGATCCCAGATGCTCGGCGAGGTGCCGATGCCGGTGCCCGAGGAGAACGTCAGCACGATGAGCGGCACGCTCGGCACGGTCGTGGCGGGCGGCGGCACCGAGAAGGACGCATCGTCGAAGGTGAGCGGCGAGTCGCTGACGCCGGTGCCGCGCGAGACGAGCCGGCGGCTGCTCGCGGCCGTGAACGTGGTCACGAACCAGGCCTCGTCGACGGCGACGCCCATGGGCGCGGTGGCGAGGCCCCATGAGAAGTTGGGCAGGAGCAAGGTGCTGCGGTAGCCGTCGCCGGCGAACAGCGAGCCGTCGAAGGCGATGGTGACCGGAACGTTCTGCGGATCGATCGAGATGCCCAGGCCCGGCACCGTTGGCGCCGAGGGGCTGGTGCCGATGCCGGTGCCGCCGCTCGCGCCGCCCTGCGCCTGCCCCGACGCGATGCCCTGCGAGAACGTGGACAGGCGCTCGAGCGAGCGCGACTCGATGCGCAGGAAGCCGCGCGGTCGGTCGAAGCTGGCGGTCGCGCCGCTACCCTGGGCGACCGCGTCCACCTGGAAGGCGACGACCAGGTTGCCGGCGAGCGCCTCCGACCAGATCTCGGCGACGCCGGCGCCATCGGTCACGGCGCTCGCGGTGCCGAAGGCCGCGCCGGTGAACAGGCCGTAGACGGTGACGCCCGGCGTGGGCTCGCCGGTCGAGGCGTCCAGGATCTCGACGCGCGCGCGCGCGCGGGTCACGGTGGCAGCGTCGTGAAGAGTCACGACCACGTTGGCGTTGAAGCGGGCGCGCTCGCCAGAGCGAGGGTCGCCCTGAGCCGCCGTGGCGATGGCCAGATCGGCACGCATTGAGCCGCGGCCGGCGTCGATCGACATGAAGCCGCCGACCGGCGTGGCGGTCTCGAGCAGGATCGCGCGCACCGCGAACGCATCCAGCCCGGGGTTGACCGCGAGCATCGTGGCCACCACGCCGCTCACCTCGGCGGCCGCCTGCGAGGTGCCCGCGTAGAAGTAGTAGCCGAACGCGGTCGGGTCACCGGGCGCGAAGGTCTGCGCCAAGATGGCCTCGGGGTGGCCGTCGCCGTTGGCGTCGCCGGCGATGGTGCCGCCGGGCGCCAGCACGTCGACCTTGAAGGAGCGGTTCGAATACGGCGCGCGCAGGAGCGCGCCCGGCGCCGTGCCCCACGGGGCGGCCGCGCCACCCGGCACGAACGAGGCGGCCAAGTCGCTCGCGCCCACGGCGATCACGTCACGGAAGGCGGCCGGGTAGGCGACCAGATCCTCGCCGTGGTTGCCGGCCGCGGCGACCATGATGACGCCGTGCTGCGCCGCGTGGTCGATCGCCTCCTGGAGGAGGCGCGACGGGAAGTAGGTCGGTGGGAACGCGAGCGACATGTTGATGACGCGCGCACCATGATCGGTGGCGTAACGGATGCCCTCGGCGAGCGCGAGCTCGGAGCCGCTGTTGCCGCTGTCGAGCACCTTCACCGGCATGAGGCTCGCGCCCGGCCCGGTCGAGGCGACGCCGCTCGAAGCGGCGATCACGCCGGCGATGTGTGTGCCGTGGCGCTGATCGTCGTTGGGATGCTCGTCACCGTTGATGAAGTCGTAGCCGGGCAGGAAGGTCACCGCCGACAGGTTGGGCGCGCGCAGGTAGGTGCCGTGCGCGTCGACGTGATCTTCGTAGGCGATGCCGGTGTCGAGGACCGCAACCTTGACGCCGGTTGCGCCGATGCGGACGCCGAACGGGTCGATGCCCATCGCGTACAGGTTCCACTGCATGGCGCCGATCGTCACCGACGGAGAGGTACCGATGCCGGTGCCCGAGGTGCCGTCGCTCTCGCCATGAAGCACGTGGTTGCGCGTCAGCTCACCGACGAGGCCGGTGGCCGCGAGCCGCGTCGAGCCCTCGGCGGCGGCGGCGGCGTCGGCGAAGCGCACCACCGCGTAGCCGGTGTGCGGCGCGACGAAGATGACCTCGCCGCCGGCGGTGCGAGCGATCCAGTCGGCCGAGGCCGCCGGGACCGCATCGCTGAAACGGACCAGCAGCTCGTCGGCGACCACGGGGCCGCTCGCGCTGTCGACGATCGGCTTGTTCGCCACGCCGAGGGGCGAGCGCTTGCTACGAACGATCTCGGGCGACGGCGCCGTCGAAGACTCGTCGCTCTGGCACGCCACGCCGCTCGCTGCGATCGCAGTGATCGCGCAGGCCAGCACGGTCGATCGCAGCCAGTGTGTTTGTTTTTTCGACATGGGCGTCTTCAGTCGCGAGCCGAACTTTAGCAACGAACGTGCCGTCGGCACCGTTCTTTTACAACGGGCCGAATAGAAACAATTTCAAGGCTTTGATTCAATCAGGCACATATGCGATGAACATTAGATCAGGCATCGTGCGCGGTAGGGAGACTACGAAGTCCTTCACGCAAAGGCGAGCTGGCGAAAATAATACGTGTATTCATTACTAAAGTTGGGAAATGCGAGGTCGGTGTGACCGTGGTATCGACACCGCGATCGTGGCCGTGATAGCCCCGGTCAAAGGCACCCGAGGGGCTGTCCGGGACTGACACGGCAGACGAATAATGCGGGTGCGGCCGGTGCGGCGGCGGGGGTCAGAGGCCATTCGGAGAATGATCGCGCCTCGCGATCGCGTTGGCGATCGCTGCGCGCCTGCTAAAGTGGCGCGCTCCGCGCGCTCGACGCTCTCGCGCTTCGCGCGAGTCGGTCCGCTGCGCGTCCCGGCGTGCGCTGCGCGCCGCCGCTTAATTTTTCCTGAACCCGTCGACGTCGATGCCGTACTTCTTCACCAGCATCCACAGGTTCTTTCGGTCCATGCCCGCTTGCCGCGCGGCGGCGGCGAGGTTGCCGTGGTGTCGCTTGAGTAGCTCGCGCGTGTAGTCACGCTCGAAGCCCTCGATCACGTCCTTCTTCACGTCGCGGAACGGCCGGGTCACGTCGATCGACGGTGTCGCCGCTGGCAACGAGACGTCGAGCTGCACTTCCTCGGGTCGGATCCGATCGCCCTGCGCGAGCACCAGCGCGTGGTGCACCTTGTTCTCGAGCTCGCGGACGTTACCGGGCCAGTGGTACGCGAGCAGGCGATCCATCGCGCCGGCGGTGAAGCCCTCGACGCGCTTGCCGACCTTGTCACGGTGCTTGAGCAAGAAGTGGTGCGCGAGCAAGGCGACGTCGTCGCGACGATCACGCAGCGGCGGCATCGTCAGCGGGAAGACGTTGATGCGGTAGTAGAGGTCCTGGCGGAACGCGCCCGAGACCACCGCCTTCTCGAGATCACGGTTGGTCGCTGTGATCAGCCGCACGTCTACGCGCATGTCGCGATCGTCGCCGATGCGGCGAAACTCCTGCGACTGCAGCACGCGCAGGAGCTTCACCTGCAAGAGCATCGGCATCTCACCGATCTCGTCGAGGAAGAGCGTGCCGCCGTCGGCCGCCGAGAACAGGCCCTCGCGATCGCGCGACGCGTCGGTGAACGCGCCCTTCACATGCCCGAACAGCTCGTCCTCGAGCAGCGACTCGGGGATCGCGCCGCAGTTCACCACCACGAACGGCCGCTCGTAGCGCGGCGACAGGTTGT
>JBKJOI010000289.1:0-8446 GCA_046595695.1 Haliangiales bacterium
ATGCGCTGGAAGGCGGCGTGCTCCTGCTTGGTGACCTCGGTGATCTCGGCGCGCAGCCGGCGCTGCTCGTCGGCCAGGTCGTCGCCCACGCCCGCCTCGTCCTTGGCGACCACGAGCTCCTTGCGCAGCTCGCCGAGCTGCGCGCGCAGCTCGACGATCTGGGCGCGGGTCTCGTTCATCGCCTGCTCGAACTGCGCCTGGTCCATGCGCTTGCCTGGCGCCGCCGCCTCGGTGTCCTTGTAGTACTTGTCGATGGCGACGAGCTCGGCCTCGAGCGACCCGATGACGACCTCGACCTCCTGCGCCTGCTTGTCGAGCGTCTCGACGTTGTCGCGCGCGATCTTGACGCGCTCCTCGTAGTTGCCGCTGCCGGTCATTCCGTCTAGCTGCCGGTTGAGCTGCTCGCGCCGCGCGCCCAGCGCGTCGAGCTCCGACTTCTCCTGGCCGCTCGTGTACTTGCCCATGAGCGCGCGCTCGTGCGTCGCGATCTGCATGCGCAGGTCGAAGAGCGACTCGAGCAGGTCGTAGACCTTGGCGCGCTTCTCGGCCAGGGACGGGAAGATGCTGACGCGGTTGGGCGAGGTGACGACGCGCTCGAGGCGCGCGATCAGCAGGTCGACCTCGTCGAGGTCCTTGCGGATCTGCACCAGGTCGGTGGTCACGCCGACGACGCGCGCGACGTCCGGCTCCTCGCGCAGCCACTTGCGTGCGACCGCCGGCACGACGACCTCGGAGTCGAAGGTCTTGTCGAGCGTGATGGTCGCGAAGTACTTCTGCGGGTCTTCCTTGGCGGCGATGATTTTCTCGAGCTCGGCGCGCGGGCCCTGGTAGGCGTCGCGGGTGTTCTCGAAGATCGCCAGCGCGGTGCTGTATTCCTCGACGGGATTGCCCTTGCCGTCCTCGACGAACGACTGCGCCTTGCGGATGCCCAGGTTGCCCTTGAGGATGCAGACCTCGGGCATGAGCACGGCGGTGTTGACGCGCTCGTTCTCCTTGGCGCACGAGCCACCCGTCGCCATCTCGAGCAGCTCGAGCGCGCGCAGCGCCTTGTCGAACTGGCGCGACTTGACGTAGACGAACGCGACCTCGTAGAGCGCGTCGTCGAACAGGTCGGACTTGCGCGAGACCTGCAGGTACTGCTCGATGGCCTCGGTCGGCTGATCGCGGTGGTAATGGATGCGGCCGAGCGCCATGTGGGCCAGCTCGACGATCCGGCGCTGCTTCTGGTTCCTGGTGGGGACCTTGAGCAGGTCGTAGTAGACCTTGGCCGACGAGGCGAGCTCGTCCTTGCTGATGTAGGCCGCGCCCAGGAAGTAGCGCGCCTGGAAGTAGTACTCGTTGCCCTGCTCGATGGCGCCGAGGATCCGGATCGAGTCGTCGACCTGGCCGGAGAAGTAGGCGAACTTGCCGCGCACGTACGCCGCCGACGACAGCTGGCGGGCGGCCGGGATGCGGTCGAGGCGCGCCAGCAGATCGGGCACGCCCTCGTCGTCCTTGAGCCGCAAGGACAGCTCGAGCAGGCGCTCGAGCGACTTGCCGTAGTTCGCGTCGGCCTCGCCGAAGTCGTTCACGATCATGCGGAAGTAGCGCCGCGCCGTGAGGTGGTCGCCCTTCATGTAGAGCGAGTCGGCCAGGTAGAAGACCGCCTCGCGGTACGCGCTCGAGTTGGGGTGGTGCTCGACCACGTCGTAGAGGAGGATCGACGCATCGGCGTAGTTACCCACGCCGTAGGCCACCTGTGCTTCGATCAGGCGGCGGCGGGGCACGTCGTCGGTGCGGTTCTGCTCACTGGGCGCGCGGATCGTCTGCTCGAGATCGAGCGCGCTGCTCTCGATCTTGGTGAGCGACGCTCCGACGTTGTCCAGGACGTCGGCGCGCGCCGCGCCGGCGCCGCCGGCCATGCCGACGGCGAGCGCGAGCACGTAGGCGGTCCGGCGCAGTTGCATGGGCGCCATGACTACTTGGCCTTCGACGCTGGAGCCTCGAACTGGACGCTCACCTTGAAGTCCACCGCGGGACGCTTCTCCATCGGGGTGGTGGCGCCACCCTTCTCGAAGCCGACGACGGTGATGTCGGTCATCTTGCCCTCGGCCACGGTGAAGGTGTGGCTCGAGCGCACCGTGAACTTGTACTTCTTCAGGTACTCGAACACGCCGAAGCCGTGGCCGCGGTAGATCAGCAGCACCGACAGCGTGTGGTTACCCGGCGAGATCGGACCCGACAGGATCTCGAAGCTCTTGGTCTCGTCGAGCTTTCCGGTGTCGTCGGTCTTGCTGTAGATCTGCGTGCCGTCGAGCGCGTAGAGCACCTTCACCAGGCGGAACGAGCCGCCCATCTTGTTCTCGTGGTGGATGCCGGCGCGCGCACCGATGCCGCCGCCGAGCACGGCTTCCTTGAGCATGCCGACGCGCGCCTTGATACGCCACGCCTGCTCCTTGAGCTCCTGGACGCGCTGCTCGAGCTTGCGCAGCCGTATGCCCGGCGGCACCGCCTCGGTGCCTGCGGGCGGCGCCGCGGCATCGGTCGACGCTACGGGCGCGGCCGGTGGCGGCGCGTCGGCAGCAGGGGGCTCCTGCGATCGGCTCGGACGGGCGCCGATGAGCAGAGTAGCGAGAGCGACGACGAAAACCGTCGCGAGGCGGGCGTTCGAGCGCGAAGCGAGCATGGGACCCCCGTACCAGTGACCTTGCTGATCACAATTTGCCTGGCGTACGGGGAGTGAAGGCTACTGCTAGGTGACGCTCCCCGTACGCAGAACCCACTACCGACGAGAAGCGTGTATATCACGCGCACTTAGATCAAGCAAGACGAGGCCCGAGGCGATCGCTATCGGCGCGTGAAGCCGTCAGCCGCGTGCTTCGATCCGGAGTGGATCGCGCGCAACGGAGCGCTGCGTCAGCGCCCGCGACGCAGCGCGTTCTCGTCAGCGGCGCCCGCGCGATGCGGCGATGCGCGCGATGCGCGCGATGCGGCGATGCGGCGATGCGCGCGATGCGCGCGATGCGCGCGATGCGCGCGATGCGCGTGATCTCAGCGCGGCGACGGCTTGCCGAGCGCGGCCCACAGCTTCTCGAGGAGCGGCTGAACGCCTTCTCCTGTCGCCGCCGAGACCGCGTGCAGCTCGATCTTCTTGCGCGCGAACTTCTTCTTCAATGCCGGGTAGACGTCACGCGTCTCCGACAGATCCATCTTGGAGAGCGCGACGATCTGCGGCCGCTTGGCCAGCTCGGGATCGTACTTCTCGAGCTCCTTGCAGATGACCGTGTAGTCAGACATGGGGTCGCGTTCCGGATCGGGCGACAGCTCGATGAGGTGCAGGAGCACGCGCGTGCGCTCGATGTGGCGGAGGAAGCGCAGGCCGATGCCCGCGCCCTCCGCGGCGCCCTCGATGAGCCCGGGGATGTCGGCGAGCACGAAGCTGCGCCCGTTCGACATGCCGACGACGCCGAGGTGCGGCACCAGCGTGGTGAACGGGTAGTCGGCGATCTTTGGCTTGGCGCGCGAGACCGCCGAGATGAACGTGGACTTGCCGGCGTTGGGGTAGCCGAGCAGGCCGGCGTCGGCCATCAGCTTGAGGTGCAGCCGGACGGTCTTCTCGCCGCCGAGCGTACCGTCCTCGGCCTGGCGCGGCGCCTGGTTCCACGGCGACTTGAAGTGGATGTTGCCGCGCCCGCCCACGCCGCCCTTGCAGATCACGGCGCGCTGGCCGAGCGTGACGAAGTCGGCGATGGTCTCGCCCGACTCCTCGTCCACGACCACGGTGCCGACCGGCACCTTGACGATCATGTTTTCGCCGCCCTTGCCGTACTGATCTTTGGTGCGGCCGTTCTCACCGCGCTCGGCGCGGTAGTGCTGCTGGTAGCGGAAGTCGAGCAGCGTCGACAGATCGTCGGAAGCCTCGAAGGTGACATCGCCGCCGTTGCCACCGTCGCCGCCCGAAGGCCCACCCTGGGGGACCTTGGACTCGCGACGGAACGCAACGGCGCCGTTGCCGCCGTCTCCGGCTTTCACGTAAATCTTTGCTTCGTCGATGAAGTTCATGACGGCAGGTGGCCGTCTCGGCGACTAGGTCGCGGCGGCAGGAGCAGCAGCGGGAAGGACCGAGATCTTCTTCTTGTCCCGACCGTACCGCTCGAACTGCACGACGCCATCGATGAGTGCGAACAAGGTCCAGTCGCGGCCGGTGCCGACGTTCTGGCCGGCGTGCAGCACAGTGCCGAGCTGGCGCACGAGGATATTGCCCGCGCGAACCTGCTGACCACCGAACTTCTTCACGCCACGACGCTGGCCGGCCGAGTCACGACCGTTACGGGATGAACCCTGACCTTTTTTATGAGCCATTCTAGTTACTCCTGCAGGTCAGGCTTACGCCTGGATGCCCGTGATCTTGATGGCCGTGTACGACTGGCGGTGACCGTTCTTGCGGCGGTACGCCTTCCGGCGGCGGAACTTGAAGACGATGAGCTTCTCGCCTTTTTCCTGGCCGAGGATCTCGGCCTGCACCTTGGCGCCGGTTAGCGAGGGCGTGCCGATCTGCACGTTCTCGCCGTCAGCGACCAGGAGGACCTCTTCGAACGTGATCTTGGCGCCAGCGTCGCCGTCGAGCTTCTCCACGCGAAGCGTGGAGCCGTTCTCGACCTTGTACTGCTTACCGCCCGTCTTGATGACCGCGTACATACTTTGAGCTCCGTACTTCGTAGCCTGAGTGACCTGGGGACATGCGGCGTGGCTGGAGCCGCGCAGAACGCCTTCAAAAACCAGAGGCGCAGTTTAGTCAGGCGCCCTCACGCGTCAAGATCTTTCGGATCGGCGGGGATCGGCAGTCGCGACCCCGTCGCGTCCCGTATGTGATCGGATTCTCTCGGCAAAATCGGCCCACGCGGGGCGCAGCACGCCATGCTCGGTGATGATCGCGGAGACGAACCTGGACGGGGTGACGTCGAACGCCGGGTTGCGCGCCGGGACCCCCTCGGGGGCCAGGGCCACACCCGAAAGTCGTGTGACTTCGCGACCATCGCGCTCCTCGATGGGGATCCGGTCGCCCGAGGGCGTGTCCAGATCGATGGTCGAGAACGGCGCCGCCACATAGAAGGGGACGCCGTGCTCGCGCGCCGCCAGCGCCACGCCGTAGGTGCCGATCTTGTTGGCGACGTCGGCGTTCGCGGCGATCCGATCGGCGCCGACGATTACGCAGGCGATCCCGCCGCGCGCCAGCAGCGAGGCGGCCGCGACGTCGGGGATGATGGTGACCTCGATGCCGTCGCGCGCGAGCTCCCAGGCGGTCAGCCGGGCGCCCTGCAGGAACGGGCGCGTCTCGTCCGCCAGCACGCGCACGCGCTTGCCCGCGGCGACCGCGGAGCGGATCACGCCCAGCGCGGTGCCGTGGCCGCCGGTCGCGAGCGCGCCGGCGTTGCAGTGGGTCAGCACGGTCGCGCCGTCGGGGATCAGCTCCGCGCCGTGCGCGCCCATGCGCAAGCACCGATCGATGTCGTCCTTCCAGATGGCGCGCGCACGCTGTTCGAGCGCGGTGGCCGCGACCTCGCCGGTCAGCCCGACCGCGGCGGCGCGCGTCTCGGCGAGCGCCCAGGCCAGGTTCACGGCGGTGGGCCGGGTCGCGCGCAGGCGCGCCTCGGCCTCGGCGAGCGCGCGTGCGAACTCGGGCGCCGCCTGGTTGACCGGCGACGTCGCCACGATGCGCCGCCCGGCCAGCGCCAGGCCGAACGCGGCGGCGCAGCCGATGGCGGGCGCGCCACGGACGATCATGTGCTTGATCGCGTCGGCGACGTCGGCGTCGCTGGCGCACTCGACCCAGCGCTCCTCGCCGGGCAGGCGCAGCTGATCGATGAGAAAGAGCCGGCCGCCATCCCAGCGGAGCGGCGAGAACAGCGGTGGTGCGCTCATCATGATCCTTCGCTGGTGCTGCGGCCGACGGCGAGCAGCTGCTTCAGCACGTCGTTCACGAGCTGCGGGTTGGCCTTGCCGCCGGTGGCCTTCATGACCTGGCCGACGAAGAAGCCGAGCATCTGCGTCTTGCCGGCGCGGTAGTCGGCGGCCTGCTTGGGGTTCTTGTCGACGACCACGCGCGCGGCGGCCTCGATCGCGCCGGTGTCGGAGACCTGCACCAGGCCGTCGCGCTGGACGATCACGCCGGGATCGTCGCCCGACGTGTACATCTTGGCGAACACGTCCTTGGCGATCTTGCCGCTGATGGTGCCGTCGTCGATGAGCTCGACCAGCTGCGCGAGCTGCTCGGGCCGGATCGGGCAGGTGTCGATCGCGCGGCCCTCGCGGTGGAGCTCGCGCAGGAGATCGGTCTGCACCCAGTTCGCGATCTTCTTGCCGTCGCCGTGTGCACGCGCCGCGGCCTCGTACCAGTCGGCGAGCACGCGCTCGTCGGTGAGCAGGCGCGCGTCGTAGGCCGACAGGCCGTGCTCGGCGACAAAGCGGGCGCGCCGCGCCGAGGGCAGCTCGGGCAGCGCGGCGCGCACCCGCGCCACCTGCGCGTCGTCGATGACGAGCGGCGGCAGATCCGGATCGGGGAAGTAGCGGTAGTCGTGCGCCTCTTCCTTCGAGCGCATCGCGTGCGAGGTGCCGCGGTCGGCGTCCCACAGCCGGGTCTCCTGCACGACCCGCCCGCCGCCGTCGAGGATCTGCGCCTGGCGCGTGATCTCGTACTCGACTGCTTTCTGCACGTTCTTGAAGGAGTTGATGTTCTTCAGCTCGGCCTTGGTGCCGAGCGCGACCTGACCGACCGGGCGCAAGGACACGTTGGCGTCGCAGCGCAGCGAGCCTTCTTCCAGGTTGCCGTCGGAGATGCCGAGCCAGCGCACCAGCTGGCGGAGCGCGCGCATGTACTCGGCGGCCTCTTCGGCGCTGCGCAGGTCGGGCTCGGACACGACCTCGCAGAGCGGAACGCCGGCGCGGTTCAGGTCGACCACCGACTTGCCGTCCATGTGCATGCTCTTGCCCGCGTCCTCTTCCATGTGGATGCGGGTGAGGCGCACGCTGTGCGGCGCGCCGTCGAGCAGGAAGTCGATCTGGCCGCCCTCGCAGATGGGCTCGTCGTACTGCGAGATCTGGTAGCCCTTGGGGAGGTCCGGATAGAAGTAGTGCTTGCGCGCGAAGCGCGAGCGCGGCCGGATCTTGCAGCCGGCGGCGAGCCCCAGGCGCAGCGCGTACTCGACGGCGCGGCCGTTCAGCACCGGCAGCGCGCCGGGCAGGCCGAGCACGACCGGATCGGTCAGCGAGTTGGGCGACTCGCCGAACGCCGTCGACGACGACGAGAAGATCTTGGTCGCGGTGCCGAGCTGCACATGGCACTCGATGCCGATCACGACCTCCCACTTGCCGTCCACGATGGTGGCCAGGCGCGTCGGTGCTACCGGCGCGTTCACGACTTCACCGCCTCGGGCGGACGGCGCGCGTGCCACTCGGTGGCGCGCTCGTAGGCGGCGGCGGCGCGGAACAGCGTCGGCTCGGCGAGCGCGGGCGCGAGCAGCTGCAGCCCCACCGGCAGGCTCGCGCGGGTGAAGCCGCACGGCACGCTGATCCCGGGCAGGCCGGCCAGGTTGCAGCTGATCGTGTAGATGTCGGCGAGGTACATCGCGAGCGGGTCGTCCGACTTGGCGCCCAGCTTGAAGGCGGGCGTGGGCGAGGCGGGCGTCGCGATCACGTCGCACGCGGCGAACGCGCGGTCGAAGTCGCGCTTGATGAGCGCGCGCACCTGCTGCGCCTTGCCGTAGTACGCGTCATAGTAGCCCGAGCGCAGCGCGTAGGTGCCGAGCATGATGCGGCGCTTGACCTCGGGGCCGAAGCCGGCGCCGCGCGAGGCGCGGTACATGTCGAGCAAGTTGGTGCCCTTGTCCTCCACACGCAGGCCGTAGCGGACGCCGTCGTAGCGGGCCAGGTTCGACGACGCCTCGGCGGTGGCGACCAGGTAGTAGCAGGCGATGGCGTACTCGGTGTGCGGCAGGGACACGCGCACGATCTGCGCGCCCAGCTGCTCGAGCTGCTGGATGGCCGCGCGCACCGCGGCCTCGACGTCGGGGTCCATGCCGGGCGCGAAGTACTCGTCGGGCATGCCGACGCGCAGGCCGGCGAGGCCATTCTGGTCGCGGCAGTGCTCGGTGTACTTCGGCACCGGCTGCGCGATGGACGTGGCGTCCTGCGGGTCGTGGCCGGCGATGGCCTCGAGCAAGAGCGCCGCGTCCGAAACCGAGCGGGTCATGGGGCCGACCTGATCGAGCGACGACGCGAACGCGACCACGCCGTACCGCGAGACGCGCCCGTAGGTGGGCTTGAGCCCGACGACGCCGCAGAGCGCCGCGGGCTGGCGGATGGAGCCGCCGGTGTCGGTGCCGAGCGAGCCGGCGCACAGCCCGGCGGCGACCGCGGCGGCCGAGCCGCCCGACGAGCCGCCCGGCACGCATGTGAGATCCCACGGGTT
>JBKJOI010000339.1:0-8197 GCA_046595695.1 Haliangiales bacterium
TGGTGGCCGCGGCCGCCCGCGACGCCGGCTTCCCCGCGCTGCTCCTGGCCGTGCGCGTGGCCGCGCCACCCAACCCGCGCGGCTACCTGCGCATCGAGCTCCTGGCGCGCGCGCCCAAGGGTGCGACCCCGCTTTCGCACAAGAAGCAGGACCGCGGCCAGGCGCTCGTCGATCAGATCGACGCCGCGCACGCGGCGTCGGAGCACCCTCGTGTCGTCTGGGTCGTGAAATAGCCCCCGGCCCGTGCTATAGGACCCGCTCCGTGCTGCGCATCGGCCCTCATACGTTCGACACGACCGCGGTGCTCGCGCCCATGGCCGCGGTCACGGATCTGCCGTTCCGGACCGTCTGCGAGGAGCACGGCGTCGGCCTCACCATCACCGAGTTCCTCTCCGCCGAGGCGCTCACGCGCGGCGCGCAGAAGACCGTCGACAAGCTGACCGCGAGCCTGGACGGTCGTCGCTTCGGCGTGCAGATCTTCGGCCGCGAGCACGAGGCGCTCGCGCGCGCCGCCGAGATGGCGGTGTCGATCGGCGCCTCGCTGGTCGACATCAACATGGGCTGCCCGGCCAAGCGCGTGGTCGCCGGCGAGTGCGGCTCGGCGCTCATGAAGGAGCCCGAGCTCGCGCAGGAGATCGTGCGGACGGTGCGGCGCGCGGTGCCGGTCGATGTGCCGGTCACGGTGAAGCACCGCGCCGGCTGGGACGAGCGGCACCAGAACGCGCCCGAGTTCGCGGTCGCGCTGGTGGAAGCCGGCGCCGCCATGATCACGGTGCACGGCCGCACGCGCACGCAGGGCTTCTCGGGCAAGGCCGATCTCGAGATCATCCGGAAGGTTCGCGACGCCGTGCCGGATCATGTGCCCGTGGTCGGCAACGGTGACGTCGTGAGCCTCGAGCTGTACCGACGCATGCGCGGCGAGACCGGCGTGAACGCGGTCATGATCGGCCGCGGCGCGCTCGGCAACCCGTTCCTGTTCGCGGCGATCGCCGCGGTCGATCGCGGCGACGCGTCGGCCGCAGCCGACGCCGAGCAGCCGTCGATCGCCGAGCGACGCGCGGCGTTCGAGCGGCACATCGATCTCATCCAGCGCCTCACTCCCGAGAAGAAGCACATCCACGAGCTGCGCAAGGCGTGCGCGTGGTACGCGAAGGGCTTGCACAACGGCGGCCAGCTGCGGCAAAAGGCGTGGGCCGCGAAGAGCGCTGGCGAGATCCTTGCAGCGGCGGCGGACTACTGGAGTCACTTCTTGACACCCACGTGGCGCGAGCCGCTAATGGAATGCGCGTCCGCGTAAGCGGACGCTCGCTGTGATCGATGCTCGGACGCGCGAAGGCCTCACTGTCCCGCACCATCGGGGACGACCTCATCGTCGGCGAGTCGGCCGAGATGGCCGCGGTCGTCGACGCGATCGAGGAATGCGCGGAGTCTGACGCCGCGGTCCTGATCGAGGGCGAGCGCGGCACCGGGCGCGAGCTGGTCGCGCGTGCGATCCATTACGCCGGGCCGCGGCGCCGCGCCGACTTTGTCGCGGTCAAGGCGTCCAACATCCCGCGCTCGCTGCTCGACGAGGAGCTGGGTCCGCGCACGCTGCGGCGCGCGCAGGGCGGCACCTTCTTCTTGAAGGACGTGGTCACGCTGCCGCGCGGCCCGCAGCGCACGCTGGTGCGCGTGCTGCGCCGGCGCGAAAAGGAGCAGGGCGACACGCCCCAGGAGAGCTGGGACGTGCGCCTCATCGCGTCCTCCGACGAGGATCTCGCGCCCGCGGTCGACGCCGATGCGTTCGATCGCGAGCTCTACGATCGGCTCGGCGTCCGTCGCATCACCATCCCGCCGCTGCGCCGGCGCTCCGCCGACATCCCGCGCCTGTGCCACCACTTCATCCGCGCCATCGCCGACGAGATGGATCGTCCGGGCATGACCTTCGCGTCGCGCGCGATCGAGCGGCTGCAGGGCTACCCGTGGCCGGGCAACGTGGGCGAGCTCAAGGAGACCATGCGCCGGCTCATGCTGCGGCTCAAGCGCGGCCCGGTCGAGGCGAGCGATGTGGAAGCCGTGCTGCCCACGGTGGCCGAGCGCGTGCCGCTCGAGGATCTCTCGCTCGAGGAGCTGGTGCGCGCCAAGCTGCGCGGCTTCCTCAAGCGCGTCGACGGCTACGAGGTGCAGAACCTCTACGACGACGTGATCGCGCGCGTCGAGCGCCCGCTCATCAGCCTGGTGCTCGAGCAGACCGGCGGCAACCAGCTGCGCGCCGCCGAGATGCTCGGTATGAACCGCAACACGCTGCGCAAGAAGCTGGGCGCGCTCGGCCTGTCGGCGAGCGAGCCGAGCAAGCGCGGCAAGTGATTGCGGCGGCGCGGCGCCGGGGCCTCGGCCTCGCGTGCCTGCTGCACCTGGCGTCCTGCGCGCCGCCGGCGTGCAGTGAGAGCCCCGAGCGGGTCGTCCGCGGCGACGTGAAGCTCCTCGTCGAGGACGACGGCGCGCTCGCGGACGCCGCGCGCCAGCGGCTGGTCGGACGGGGCAGGGACGCCATCGCCCTGCTCGAGACCGGCCTCTACGCCGCCAACCCACCTGCACGCCTGCGCATCGTCCGGGCGCTGGCCGAGATCGGCTCCTCCGAGGCCCGGCCGATCCTGGTCCACCTCGAGGCCCACGATCCCAATCCGGAGGTCAGGCAAGCCGCAAAACGGGCGATCTCGTCGCTTCCGTCAGGTGGACCCGCCGCGCCCTGAGGCCATGTCGACGCCATGTCGACGCCATGTCGACGCCATGTCGACGCGCTGTCGAACGCGGGTCGCGTGCCTTGACACGCAGGATCCGTTCGCCTATTTTGCCGACGCCTTTCGGGCCCAAGGACCCCCAAGAAGACGCATGCCCGTCGAGTTCTCAGCCCCAGCGAAGGCCAAGATCGAAAAGATCGCGGCTCGTTATCCGAACAGGCAAGCCGCGTGCTTGCCGGCTCTGCATATCGCCCAGGGTGAGTTCGGCCCCTTGACCGACCCGGTCATAGAGGCGGTGGCGCAGGTCCTCGGACTCCCTGTCGCGCACGTGTTCGGCGTCGCGACCTTCTACACCATGTTCCACCGAGAGCCCGTCGGTAAGAACGTGCTGATGGTGTGCACCAACATCAGCTGCATGCTGCGCGGGGCGTACGACGTCCTGCGCGAGATCGAGCAGCAGCTGGGCGTGAAGAAGGGCGAGACCACGTCGGACGGCATGTTCACGGTGGTAGAAGAGGAATGCCTCGCCGCCTGCGCCAACGCGCCCATGATGATCTGCGGCACCGAGTACTTCCTCGACATCGACAAGAACAAGATCACGTCGATCCTCGCGGATCTGCGCGCCAACCCCCGATCGGAGCACGTGCAGTGATGCCGGCCGCCATGGGCACCAAGATCGTCACCGCGCGCCTCGGCGACGAGCGCGCCAAGACCATCGCCGGCTACGAGGCGACCGGGGGCTACAAGGCGCTGCGCAAGGCGCTCGCCTCCAAGCCCGGCGACATCATCGAGGAGACCAAGAAGAGCCTGCTGCGCGGTCGCGGCGGCGCGGGTTTCCCGACCGGCATGAAGTGGGGCTTCCTGCCCAAGGACGCCAAGACCGTCTACCTCGTCTGCAACGCCGACGAGTCGGAGCCGGGCACCTGCAAGGATCGCGAGCTGCTCTACTGGGATCCCCACCAGCTGATCGAAGGCATGATCATCTCGTCGTGGGCGCTCGGCTGCAAGCACGCCTACATCTACATCCGCGGCGAGATGATGCGGGAGTACCTGGTCGTGCAGAAGGCCGTGGAAGAGGCGTACGCCAAGGGCTACCTGGGCAAGCGCGTCGCCGGCTTCGACTTCGACCTCGACATGACCGTGCACCGCGGCGCGGGCGCGTACATCTGTGGCGAGGAGACCTCGCTGCTGAACTCGCTCGAGGGCAAGCGCGGCTGGCCGCGGCTCAAGCCGCCGTTCCCGGCGGTGAAGGGTCTCTTCGGGCATCCCACCATCGTCAACAACGTCGAGACGCTCGCCAACCTGCCGTGGATCATCGAGCACGGCGGCCAGGCGTTCGCCGATCTCGGCATGGGCAAGTCGGGCGGCACGCGCATCGTCTGCGTCTCCGGCCACGTCCACAAGCCGGGCGTCTACGAGCTGCCCATGGGCATCACGTTCCGCCAGATGATCGACGACGTCTGCGGCGGCGTCCCGGGCGGCCGCAAGGTCCGCGCGGTGATCCCGGGCGGCTCCTCCATGCCGCCGCTCGACGCCAGCGAGCTCGACGTGCCGTGCGAGTTCGACGCGCTCATGACCGACCCCCGCATCAAGGAGGTCGAGATCGCCCCGGGCGTGAAGTTCGACATGGGCATGGGGCGCACGCTGCGCACCATGGCCGGCTCGGGCGGCATCGTGGTCATGGACGACCAGACCGATCTGGTCGCGGTGACCGCGCGCATCATGAAGTTCTACGCGCACGAGAGCTGCGGCCAGTGCACGCCGTGCCGCGAGGGCACCGGCTGGCTGGCGCGCGTCAGCCAGCGCGTCGCCGATGGCCGCGGTCACGCGGGTGACGTCGAGCTGCTCGCGTCCATCGCGCACGGCATCGCCGGCAACACCATCTGCGCCCTGGGCGAGGCGGCCGCGTGGCCCATGCTCGGCTTCCTGACCAAGTTCCGCGGCGACTTCGAGCGCCGCATCGACGAGGCCATCGCGACGCGCCGGGCCGGCAAGGTGCTCGAGCGCGCCAAGGTGGCGTCGTGAAGCGCGCCTGTGCGGCGCTCGCGCTGCTCGGCGTGACTCTGACCGTGGCCCTCACGTTCGCGACCTCGGTCGCGTTCGCGCAGCAGCCCCAGCCGGGGCAGCAGCCGCCCGTGATGGTCCAGCAGGTCCTGCCGCCCGCGGCCGCGCCCATCGCGCCCGGCTCGGCGGAGGCGGCCGACGTGCCCGCCACGCCCGAGCAGCCGGCGCCGACCGGCAAGGGCAGCGCGCTGGCGTTCTGGATCTTCGCTGCGCTCGCGGTCGGCGGCGCCATCCTCACCATCACGCGCAGGAACGCGGTCTCGGCGGTCATGTTCCTGGTCGCCACCTTCTTCGCCATCGCGGCCATCTACGCCATGCTGTTCGCGCACTTCATGGCCGCCATCCAGGTGCTCGTCTACGCGGGCGCCATCATGGTGCTGTTCGTCTTCGTCATCATGATCCTGAACAAGGAAGAGGAAGAGCCCTGGGCCATGCGCGGCTGGTTCGGCAAGGCGCTGGCCGGCGGCGCGCTGGTCTACTTCCTGGTCCGCGTCTCGTACGTGCTGTGGAGCGTCAAGACGACCGTCGTCGAGACCTCGTGGCGCGCCGGTGAGTTCATCGAGTTCGGCACCACCAAGGCGGTGGGCAAGCAGCTCTTCACCAGCTACCTGTTCCCGTTCGAGGCGGTCTCGATCGCGCTGCTCATCGCCATCGTCGGCGCGGTCGTGCTCGCGCACCCGGATCATCCGACCGAGCGCCCGGGCCCCGGCGACAAGGGGGAGGGCGCCCACTCATGAGCGACGTGATCTGGAACCTGTCCATCTCGCACTTCCTGGTGCTGGCCGCGGTGCTGTTCGTCATCGGCGCGGTCGGCGCGCTGATGCGCCGCAACGCGCTCATCGTGCTGATGTCGGTCGAGCTCATGCTCAACGCCGGCAACATGACCCTGCTCGCCTTCTCGCGCCTGCACCACGACATGCGCGGGCACGTCTTTGCGCTGTTCGTGATCGCCATCGCGGCCGCCGAGGCGGCCATCGGTCTGGCCATCGTGGTTGGCGTGTTCCGGTCCACCCGGCACGCCAACGTCGACCGTCTGACCACCCTCAAACACTGACCCAGAGGCCGGGCCTGTGAATAGCGCTGAGTTCCCGCTTTACTGGATACCCCTTTTGCCGCTGCTCGGGGCGGCCATCAACCTGATCCTCGGGCGTAAGCTCGAGCGCAGGACCGTGCACTTCATTGCCTGCGCCTCGGTGGGCCTGGCGGCGGCGTTCACGTTCTACGCGGTCATCTTCAAGCTCGCGCCCATGTGGTGGGAGGCGCGCAAGGTGGTCGGCGCGCCCGAGCCGAAGCTGCACATCGACGTCTTCAACTGGATCTCGTCGGGCCAGCTCAAGATCGACTTCGCGCTCACGCTCGACACGCTGTCGGCGATCATGATCTGCACGGTCACGTTCGTGGGCTTCCTCATCCACGTCTACTCGACCGGCTACATGGCGCACGACCCGCGCCCGCACACCTACTTCGGCTACCTGAACCTGTTCACCGGCGCGATGCTCATCCTCGTCCTCGGCGACAGCCTGCCGGTGATGTTCATCGGCTGGGAGGGCGTCGGCGTCTGCTCGTACCTGCTCATCGGCTTCTGGTTCGACAAGGAGAAGAATGCCGACGCCGGCCGCAAGGCGTTCGTGTTCAACCGCATCGGCGACTTCGCCTTCCTGCTCGGCATCTTCCTGCTGTTCAGCGAGGTCAACACGGTCAGCTTCGATGGCCTGCGCGAGGCGGGTGTGCGCCTGTCCGAGCCGGTCCTGGGCATGCCGCTCGCGTTCTGGGCGGGTCTCCTGTTCTTCATCGGCGCCTGCGGCAAGTCGGCGCAGATCCCGCTCTACGTCTGGCTGCCCGACGCCATGGCCGGCCCGACGCCGGTGTCGGCGCTCATCCACGCCGCGACCATGGTCACCGCGGGCGTCTACATGTGCACGCGCCTGGGCTTCCTGTACCTGCAGACGCCCGAGGTCATGATGATCATCGCGGGCGTCGGCACGCTCACCGCGCTGGTCGCCGCGGCCATCGGCTTCGCGCAGACCGACATCAAGAAGATCCTGGCCTACTCGACGGTCTCGCAGCTCGGCTTCATGTTCGCCGCGGTCGGCTGCGGCGCATTCATCCCGGCGGTCTTCCACCTCTTCACGCACGCCTTCTTCAAGGCCGGCCTGTTCCTGGGCGCCGGCTCGGTGATGCACGCCATGGGCGACCGCACCGACATCATGGGCATGGGCGGGCTGCGCAAGAAGATCCCGACCACGCACGCCACCTTCCTGATCTACTGCCTGGCGATCGCGGGCATCCCGTTCTTCTCGGGCTTCTTCTCCAAGGACGAGATCCTGCTGGGCGCGTTCATCGCGCACTTCGACAAGTGGCCGTCGTGGTACGGCAAGCTCATCTGGGTGAGCCTGTCGCTCGCCGCGCTGGGCACCGCGTTCTACATGTGGCGCCTGTACTTCCTGGTGTTCTCGGGCGAGAGCCGCGCCGACGCCGAGACCCAGGCGCACATCCACGAGTCCCCGCCGTCCATGACCGTGCCGCTGCAGGTGCTGGCGCTGGGCGCGGCGGTGCTGGGCCTGCTGGGCCTGCCGCACATCGGTGGCCTGCCCAACTTCATGGGCTCGTGGCTGGGCGCGACCATCCGCTACTGGCCGGTCGTACCGAAGCCGGAGCACGTCAGCACCGCCACCACGCTCGGCCTCATGGGCTTCGCCACGGTGGCCGGCGTGATCGGCATCGCGCTCGCGCACCACTTCTACGCGAACGGCCCCGACAAGGTGCGCGGCCTGGTCGCCGGCATCGCGCCGCTGCACAAGCTCGTGGTCAACAAGTTCTACGTCGACGAGCTCTACGACCTCGTCTTCATCCGGCCGTTCCGCTGGCTGGCGCGCATGGTCTACAACATCTTCGATCGCTTCGTGATCGACCTGGTGTTCGTGAACGGCGCGGCCTTTGTGACCGACGTGGTCGGTCGGCTCCTGCGCTTCGTGCAGAACGGCGACGTGCAGCGCTACTTCGCGGCCACCGTGTTCGGCGTGGTCGGCATCATCGTGTGGACCACCTGGTTCACCGAGGGCAAGGACATCGGCTTCACCTGGAAGGGCGACGCCAGCAGCATGACCTTCACCGCGGACGTCGGCAAGGGCCCGACCGCGAAGGACCCCGAGATCGTGTGGGACTTCAACAAGGACAAGGCGCCTGACGCGACCGGTCTCCAGGCCACCTGGAGCTTCGGTCAGCCGGGCAAGTACGAGGTCTCGCTGTTCGTGAAGGACCGCGTGCAGGGACAGGTCGTGCACATCAAGCGCACCATCGAGATCAAGGGCGCCAGCGAGCCGCTGACGCTCGCCCCGCCCGACAACGCGGCCGGAGGTGGCGAATGACCTGGCTGCTGTTCATCGTGCTGGTGCTGCCGCTTCTCGGCGCGC
>JBKJOI010000356.1:0-16459 GCA_046595695.1 Haliangiales bacterium
GAGTGACAGGGAAACGGACATGCAGCGGACATGCGGTTCGATCGGGTCTCCGAGCCGACCGCTGAAGTGATTGCGCGATGTTGTGGGCGCGCCCGCGATGGGCACGCCGGTTGCTCCTGGCGAGTGGGCATGATGAACCCGCGGTCGAGAACGTTGTTCCTGGGCGTCTTCGCCATCGTCTTCTTCGTCAGCGCGATGCACTTGCTCGTGCCTCCGGCGACCGGGCATGCGCCGGAGCTGGCGCCACCTGAGCCGATCGCTGCGCCTGGCGCCGAGCCTACGGCGCGCATGAATGGCGTTCTGCACGCTCAGCGAATGGCACGTACGTCGGTGCTGCCCGTGGAAGCGGTCGTCGCCGCCGCGGACGAGCGGCTCACGCTGGTGGCGCGCACCAGGGCAGAAGTGATCCTGCTCGAGAAGCAGCAGCCCGAGGAGTTCCTCGCTGCGGTGATCCCGCCCGAGGGCCACGCGAGCTTCGACGCCGCGAGCGCCGAGCGGGCGCGCCGGCACGTCCGCGCGTACGTCCAGGACCGAACCGAGGTCCTGCGCAGCATGTCGCTGGCGTACGTGCAGAGCGACGGTGAATACGACTTCCAGGCGGACCTGGATCGGCTCGCCGAGATCGACGACGAGTTCCGGCGCGACGTCGCCGATCTGAAGGAGCGCCTGCCGCAGCTCGAGCAGATCCCCGAGGTCCTGGGCAGCACCGCGCTGCCGCTGCCCACGTTCGCGCGCGAGGCGGAGCAGCTCGCGCGTGGCGGCGGCGTCGTCGAGTACGTGGACGCGGAGGCCACCGAGGCCGCGCCCGGAGAATGACCTTCACGGACCACCGGATGAGCCGGCGGTTCGAACACACACGGAGGGGGGGAACGATGAACCTGAAGAATGGCAATGCAAAGCGGACCTGCAAGACCCTGGTGCTGGCGGGGGTGCTGGGCGGGAGTCTCCTGGCGCTCGCGGGCGAGAGCCGCGCCGCGTACGACACCGTGTCGTCGGCGAGCTACAACCGCATGTGCCCGCGGCACGTCGGCGGCGACCGCGAGTACGACGGTCACGGCCCGGAGGTCACCACGGCGATCGGGCTCAAGCGGCTGGGTGGCCGGCTCTCGCTGACCGCTGACATGCACCAGATCGAGACCGTCTCCGACTGGAGCGAGGCCGACCTGGAGAAGGAGATCAAGCTGGCCGAGCGCCTCGACGGCACGCAATACACGCACATCTGGGCGCGCAACTCGAGCGGGGTGTGGGGCTGGGCGACGCTTCCGAATGGCGTCTACGACTCGTGGAATGACTACTACGTCGACACCAACCACTCGCTGCGCACGGTCTACCCGCCGAAGTGGTGGCTCTACCGCGTGGCCTCGAACGGCGACACCGGCGGCAACGACATCGGCAACTGCACCGCCGACGACGCGTACCTGAACCTCACGTACAACACGCTGTACGTCTGGTTTTCGTAGCCGGCGTTCGCAAGCGCGCAAAAGCGGCGTGCGTCCGCGCCGTGCGCGTCAGTCGGGCCCCGCACCACGGCGCGCGCGAATGCCGTACTTTTGCATCCAGCGGTAGAGCTGGGTGCGTTGCACGGCGAGGGTCCGGGCGGTGCGCGAGAAGTTGAACTCGCAGGACTCCAGCACCGCCAGCAGCTCCTCCTTGCTCGGCGCCGCGCGCGCGGGCGAGGGAGCCGAGCCGGAACGGGGCCTTTGGGATGAGGCGCTCGCGGTCGCCCTTGCGGGTCCGCTCTCGGGCGGGGCGCCTGTGGGGGCGGCCGCGAGCTCGTCATGATCCGCGGGACCTGCGGGCCCATCGTCCGGCAGCGCCGGGCGAGCCTCGCCACGCTTCGGCCAGGCGCCCGCGGCGGCGTCCGGCTGCTCCGCGTGCGGCCAGCCGGCCAGCGCGCCCAGATCTTCGTCGCACACGCACGGGCTGCCGCGCCCGAGCGCGTTGGCCGCGGCTCGCCGGATCGCCGCGCGCAGCTCGCGGATGTTGCCGCGCCACGGCCGCAGGCAGCAGGCCTCGACCAGGCCGGCGTGCGCGGGCAGCGCGGCAGCCTCGGTCTCACCGATGAAGCGTTCGATCAGGAAAGGGATCTCCTCGAGGCGGTTGCGCAGCGGCGGCAACACGACCGCGTGCTCGGCCAGCCGGTACCACAGGTCCTCGCGGAAGCGGGCGCGCGCGATGAGCGAGCCGATGTCCCGGTTGGTGGCCGCGACCACGCGCACGTCGATCTTGTGCGGCCGCGACGCGCCGAGCGGCAGGAGCTCGCGCGCCTGCAGCACGCGCAAGAGCTTGGCCTGCACGTCGAGCTCGAGCTCGGCCAGCTCGTCGAGGAACAGCACGCCGCCCTGAGCGGCCTCGAAGTAGCCCTCGGCATCGCTCGACGCGCCCGAGAAGGCGCCCTTGCGCGCCCCGAAGAGCAGGCGCTCGGCGACCCCGGTGGGGATGGCGGCGCAGTTGACCGCGACCAGCGGCCCGGCCAGCTCGCAGGCGCGGTGGAAGTGCCGCGCCGCGTGCTCCTTGCCGGTGCCGCTCTCGCCCAGGATGATCGCGTCGCCCCCGTTGCGCGCCGCCACCTCGAGCTGTCCGAGCGCCGCGCGCAGCGACGGGCCGACCACGGTGTCGCCGAGCGTGCCGATGCCGCTCGTGAAGGGCCGCAGGTCGCTCGAGGCGACCAGCACGGTGTGGCCCATGCGGACCACGCGCTCGACCACGCGCGGCACGTCGGGCGCGACCTGGATGCCGTCGACGAAGGTGCCGTTCCGGCTGCCGAGATCCTCGACCAGGATTCGGTCGTTGCGCAGGCGCGCGCGCAGGTGCGCGCGCGACGCACGTTGATCGGCGAGCGCGAGGCCGCCGGCGACGTCGCGGCCGAGGACGACCCCGCTCGTGGGCACAGGAATGGCCCGCACGAGCGTTTCGCGCCCGGAGAAGATCACGACCAGCCCGGGGAGCGGCGTCTCCCGGGAGAGCCGCGGCACCCGCCGGGTGTCGTCCACGGTGTTGGGTCCGTTCATCCGACGATTGTGTTTGTAGCACGCCGTGCCGCACGCCGCGCGCGCGACGACGGCCTCGCTCACGCGATGGAGAACAAACCCGAATGTGGTCGCATGGAGCGGCGTCGGACGGACGCCGTCGGGGCAGGGGGACGCGCGGACCCGGGCTACTTCCCGGCCAGGAACTCGATGAAGCTCGGGGTGTCCTTCTCGCGGCGTGCGATGCACAGGGTCTGGCCCTCGACGAAGCTCTTGTACGTGCGCGGCCCCTGCAGCTCCTTGGGCGTGCGCTCGGCGAAGAAGGCGGTGGTGCGCTCGAGCGACGCGGCGCTGCAGTCGCCGCCGAGGTAGATGAGGCCGGCGCGGTGGTCGCGCGGCAGGCGCTCGAGGATCTGGTCGTAGTGCTCGACGAGAAACGTCCAGGCCAGCTCGAGGCCCTCGGGCGTGCCCGCGCCCGCGTACAGGAAGCCCGAGGTCTCGATGGCCGGGAACTCGTCCTCGAGCATCATGGCACGCGTGCGGGCGGCCAGTTTCAGATCGCGGAACATGAGCAGCGCGCCCAGGAAGCGCTCGCGCTCCGGCTTGTCCTTCTTCTCGTTGGCCTTGCGCGCCTCGGTGAGGAAGCGCTCGTACAGCTTCTCGTCGCCCTTGTACGCGGCGATGCCGATCACCGTGCCGACCATCTCGGGCGCGACCGCGGTGCGGTCGTCGAGCCACCTCCATACCAGGCGCGTGGCCTCCTTCTGCGTGGCCGCGTCGTCGCCGTCGCCGGCCATGCGCCACAGGATCGTGGGCCGCATCGCCTTCTCGTCATCGGTCTCGTGCTTGCCGACCACGAAGCCGACCTTGCGGGCGAGCGGCCCGTACGTCTTGCGCACCCACGCGCGGTAGCGCGGCACGAGTGCCTTGGGCAGCCAGTCCTCCCAGCCGCCCGCGGTGCCGAGCGCGATCTTGCGCACCTGGCGCTCGGGATCGTCGATGAGCGTGATGGCCAGCTCGACCGAGCGGCGGAACGGCAGCTCGCCGGCGGTGACCAGGGCGCCGATCGAGCCCGCGACCTCGAGCCGCTCGGTGGCCGGCAAGCTCTTGAAGACCTTGGCGGTGCGCAGCTTGTCGAAGGGCGCGCCGGCCAGGCTCCAGCGGTAGTAGCCGACGCCGTCCTCGTTGGGCAGCACCCACTCGGGGCACGAGGGCGCGTCGGTGAGCTCGATCGCGCCCTCGGCGCCGGCGAGCACGGCGGTGGTGCGGCCGAGCTGCTTGCCCGCCTTCCAGCGCACGGTGATCGGGATGTGCCAGCTGCGCCTGGTGTCGAGCCTGGAGGCGAAGGGCACGAAGCGGCGCTGCTTCAGCTCGAGGCGCGGCTTCTGGCCCTTGTCGCACACCAGCGCGAAGCTCACGAACGGCACGCCGGTGTGATCGACGAAGTCGTCGAAGACGGCCGCCACGTCCTGGCCCGAGGCCTCGTGCAGCGCGGCCAGCAGATCGGCGTAGGTGGCGCTGCCGAGCTTGTGCCGGTCGAGGTACAGGCGGATGCCCTTCTGGAAGACGTCGGGGCCGAGCCAGCGCTCGACCATGGCAATGATCGCCTGGCCCTTGCCGTAGGTGATGCCGTCGAAGGCGTCCTCGACGTCGTTCTCGTTCTGCACCGGCTCGCGGATGCGGCGCGTGGCCTCGCGCGAGTCGCCGCTCATGATGCCGCCCTTGCCCGCGACGTTGATGATGTCGGTGTTCCACTCGGGCTTCCACTGGTGGCTGATCCGGTCGCCCATCCACGAGGCGAACGCTTCGTTCAACCAAAGGTCGTCCCACCAGGCCATGGTCACCAGGTCGCCGAACCACTGGTGCGCCATCTCGTGCGCGGCGGTGTACGCGTAGCCGCGCCGGTCCCAGAAGGTGCGCTCCTCCGGCTTGGACAGCAAGAGGCCGGCGTTGTAGGTGATGAGGCCCGCGTTCTCCATCGCGCTGAACCCGGTGGTGTCGGGGATGGGCACCAGGTCGAGCTTGGCGTACGGGTAGGGTGTGCCGAAGTAGTCCTCGAGCAGAGCCAGGATGGGCGCGGTGTCCTCGACCGGGATGGTCGCCTCGGCGGCGTGGCCCCTGGGCACGGCGACGCGGATGGGCGCGCCGCTCTTGCTCTTGCCGGCATCGAGCAGCTCGAACGGCCCGACCGCAAAGGCGATCAGGTACGAGGGCAGCGGCGGCGTCGGCGCGAAGACCACGCGGGTGAGCAGGCCCACGTCGGTCTGCGACTCGATCGGCGTGTTGGAGAGCGCGACCTGGCCCTTGGGTACGACCAGCGTGAGCTGCCACGGCACCTTGAACGCGGGCTCGTCGAAGCAGGGGAACGCGCGCCGCGCGCCGATCGACTCGAACTGCGTGTACAGGTAGGGCAGGCCGTCGGTCTTCTGGCCGAAGACGCCCATCGATTCGTTGTGCGAGACGCGCGCCGACCAGGTCAGGCGCAGCGTGACGCGCCCGGCGGGCAGGTGGGCGCGCGCGTCGAGCGGGCGGAACGCGACCGTGTGGTCGTCGAGCTCGACGATGTCGAGCGGGATCGCCGCCGCCGAGCCTGTGGACAGGCTCGCGGTGGCCACGGTGAGCTGGTGCGCGCGCAGGTAGAGCACGTCGCCGGCGCGCCGCTCGAGGTCGATCTCGCCCTCGCCGGCGATGTCGTCCTGGGCCGGGTCGACGGCGAGCGTGACGCGGTAGGCGAGCGGCCGCGTGTCGTCGGGCAGGCGGAAGCCGAGCGCGGCCGGCGCGGGTCGAGCCGCGGCGGGCGCAGGCGCCGCCTCGGGGCCGGGCGGGGTGCCCGTGGTGGCGCTCGCCGGGGCCGCGGCCCCGGGGCCGCACGCGATCGTCGCGGCGAAGAGTACGAGGACAAGGGTGGTGCTTCGCATGGGCGAAACATACTCGTGGCGCGCGGGGCGAGCCACTGGCTTGACCTCGCCGCCGAGACGCAGTCAGCTGCGGGCATGAAACTCGATGGAGCGAGCGTGCTGGTGACCGGTGGTGCCTCGGGACTCGGCGAGGCGACGGTGAGACGCCTGGTCGCCGACGGCGCCCGGGCCGTGATCGTCGACCGCGACGAGGCCAAGGGCAACGCCCTGGTGGCGCAGCTGGGCGAGCGCGCCGTGTTCGTGAAGACGGACGTGACCGATGCCGCGCAGGTGGAGGCCGCGGTGGCGCGCGCGCAGTCGCTGGCGCCGCTGCGCGTCGCGGTGAGCTGCGCGGGCGTCGGCTGGGCCGCGCGCACGCTCGACAAGACCGGCAAGGCGCACGACCTGGAGCTGTTCAAGAACGTCATCGGCATCAACCTGATCGGCACCTTCAACGTGCTGCGCCTGGCCGCCGCGGCCATGGCCACGAACCCGCCGCTCGACGGCGGCGCGCGCGGCGTGGTGGTGAACACCGCCTCGGTCGCTGCCTACGACGGCCAGATCGGCCAGATCGCCTACGCGTCGTCCAAGGCGGGCATCGTCGGCATGACCCTGCCGGCCGCGCGCGACCTGGCGCCCGTGGGTGTGCGTGTGCTGACCATCGCGCCGGGCCTCTTCAACACGCCCATGATGGCGATGCTCTCCGAGGAGAAGCGCCAGGCGCTCGCCGCCGACGTGGTGTGGCCCAAGCGCCTCGGCGAGCCCGCCGAGTACGCCCAGCTGGTCGCCTCGATCGTCGCCAACGACTACCTGAACGGCGAGACCATCCGCCTCGACGGCTCGCTGCGCATGCCGCCGAAGTAGGTGACCCTGCCCGACGTGACCTGCGACAACTGCACGCTGCAGCTCATCCAGGTCATCACCGACGAGCCCTACACCGTCGGCGGCAACGCCTACAGGAACTCGACGCCCTGCGCGAGCGGCAGGTCGCCGCCATAGTTAATCGCACTCGTCATCCTTCGCATGTACGCCTTCCACGCGTCCGAGCCTGACTCGCGTCCTCCGCCGGTGTCCTTCTCGCCACCGAACGCGCCGCCGATCTCGGCGCCGCTCGTCCCGGTGTTCACGTTGGCGAGCCCGCAGTCGGAGCCGCCCGGCGACAGGAAGCGCTCGGCGGCGCGGAGGCTCTCGGTGAAGATCGCGCTCGACAGACCCTGGGGCACGGCGTTGTGGGCCACCAGCGCGGCTTCCAGGTCGTCGACCTCGAAGACGTACAGGATGGGCGCGAAGGTCTCTTCCCACGCGATGCGGAAGCTCGCGTGCCCCGCCGCCGGGGCGCGGATCAAGGTCGGCTCGACGAAGAAGCCGGCCGCGGCGCCCTCGGCCGCGCGTCGCTTGCCGCCGCACAGCACCTCGCCGCCCTCGGCCTTGGCTGCGGCGACGGCGGCCTCGAAGCGCGTGACCGCGTCGGCGCCGATGAGCGGCCCCATGAGCACGCCCGCCTCGAGCGGATCGCCGATGCGGACCGAGCGGTAGGCCGCCACCAGCCGCTCGATCAGCTTCCCGGCCACGCCGCGCTGCACGAACAAGCGGCGCGTCGACGTACAGCGCTGCCCGGCGGTGCCGACCGCGCCGAACGTGATCGCGCGCGCCGCCAGCTCGAGGTTCGCGTCGTCGAGGACGATCGCGCCGTTGTTGCCGCCCAGCTCGAGCAGGCTGCGGCCCAGCCGCCGCGCCACGCGCTCGGCCACGACCCGGCCCGCGGCGATCGAGCCGGTGAACGACACCAGTGGGAAGCGCTCGTCGTCGGCCATCCAGCCGCCGATCTCGGCGCCGCCCAGCACCACCGACCAGACGCCGGCCGCGTCCTCTTCGGCCATCGCGCGCTCGCACAGCGCCTGCACCGCGAGCCCGCACAGCGGCGTGCGCGGCGACGGCTTCCATACGCACGGATCGCCGCAGACGGCCGCGAGGGCCGCGTTCCACGACCACACCGCCATCGGGAAGTTGAACGCGGTCACCACCGCGACCGGGCCGAGCGGGTGCCACTGCTCCATGAGCCGGTGCCGCGGCCGCTCCGAGGCCATCGTGATGCCCTGGAGCTGCCGTCCCAGCCCGACCGCGAAGTCACAGACGTCGATCATTTCCTGGACCTCGCCCAGGCCCTCGGAGCGGATCTTGCCGGCCTCGAGCGAGATCAGCTCGCCGAGCGGCTCCTTGTGCTGGCGCAGCAGCACGCCCAGCCGCCGCACCAGCTCGGCGCGCCGCGGCGCCGGGCGCTCGCGCCACTCGAGGAACCGGCTGGCCGCCGCGTCGACCACGCCGTCGTAGGCCGTCTGGTCGGTGACGCGCAGTCGCGCCAGGAGCTCGCCCCGCGACGGGTCGATGGAGTCGATCGTGGTGCCCGTCGCGCCGGGCTCCACCGCGGCGAGCGCCCCGATGCCGAGTCGTTCCCAGATCTTGCCCATCCTCATCGTGGTCACGCTCATGTCGCTCTCCTGGTCTCGAGCGGCGGAGTATACGCACGCCGCGACCGTCACCGTCACGCGGCGTCGGCGCGGACCGTGGGAGCGTCAGACGAGCGGGTGGGCTGCGGGCCGCGACCCGACTTTGTCCGTGCGAGCAGCTTCCGCGGCGTGACCGGACGAACGGATCAGAACGTGCCGGAGATGAACAGGCCGGCGCGATCCGGGCTGAACACGGGCGCCGCGGTGATGCCCGAGCGACGTGCGTCGGGTTTGCGCCCGGCCAGCCACCAGGTCACGCCGCCGGCGACCACGAGCGCGGCGCCCACGCCCGTGAACAGCCACACGCGATCCTCGGCGTCCTGGCCCGCGCGCTCGATCGCGAGCAGCTCGGGCGTGACCGGGCCGCGCGCCGACTCGAGCTGGTCGGCCGCGTCGGCGGCCTCGAAGCCTGACCACACGCCGCCGCCGACGAACGCCGCGCCGGCGATCACGGTGCCCATGCCGATCCAGCGCCACGTGCGCCACCCGCCGGCACGTCCGTCGCTCTCGTCGGCGCCGCCCGCGGACGTGCCGCCGCGAATCGCGGTCCCCGGCTCGGTGCCTCCGGCGAACGTCGACGAGGTCGGCGCGCCCGCGCCCGCTGCCGCATCGGGACTGCGCATGGCCGCTATGTGCGCGCGCGCATCGGCCGACGCGCCCCCCGCCGGGACCTGCTGCAGGTAGCGCTCGTAGTACACGCGCGCACGCACCGCGTCGCCCTTCAGCCGGTAGCACTGGCCGATATTGAACAGCATCTCCGGCATCGGCGCGAGCGCGTACGCCGCCTGGTAGTCGACGATGGCCAGGTCGTAAGCGCGCGCGTCCTGGTGGGCGCGGCCCTGCTTGAAGTGGTCGCGGGCCAGATCGCGCTGCGTGGTCGCCGGCGTGGTCGCTGGCGTGGGCTCCATGCCCTCGGCGCGCGCCGAGCTCGGCACCCCCGTCACGACGAGCGCCGCGAGCGCGGCGCCGATCCTCATGCCCCGTCCGACGGCGCTTCCGGGCGCCGGCACGCTAGTCGCCATAGGGATTGAGCGCGCCGTCCTTCACCGAGACCGACCCACGAGTCGCCGGGGTCGTGCGGTGCCGGGCCGCGGACGCCACCGGGGCGCTGCTCGTCTTCGTGGTCGCCACGGCCACGCGGCGCGCGCGTGAGCGCGGCGGCTCGCCCGCGGTGCGCTGGAGCACGATCTGCGCCTGGCCGTCGCGGTCCGCGGACAGCTCGAACGCCTCGCTGCGGAAGCCCCGCTTGGCGACCCGCAGCGCGACCGTGGCGTCCGCGGCGGGCACTGCGAGGTCGAGCGGGGTGGCGCCCAGGCGCTCGCCGTCGCTCGCGCGCACGACCTCGGCGCCCTCCGGCCGCGAGCTGATGCGCAGCGTGACCATCCTCATCTTCAGCGACCCCGCGGCCGCCGCCGCGCCCGCGACGGGCCGCGCGCCCGCACGCTCGGTCAGCGCCGGCGCGATGAGCTCGGCCGGGTTGCTCGCCGCCAGCGCGCGGCCCACGCCGCCGCCGCCTTCGTCGGCGGCACCGATCCAGCCCCAGGACAGCAGAGCCACCATGGCCCACGCGGCTGCGCCGGCCGCGATCCAGCGCCGCTTGTGCTGCGCCGGCCGCGTCTCGACCGAGCCGCTGGCGATCTCGATGGTGGTGAGCGGCCGCGAAGTGGGCGTCTTCAAGCTCGTCATCGGCTGCGTCGTCGCCAGGGTGGCGAGCGCGATCGTGGGCGCCATCGCCAGCGCGATGCCCGGCGTCTTGTGCGCGGCCGCCGCCAGCAGCGCGTCGACCTCTTCCATGGAGCCCGGCCGGTCGGTCGGCGCCTTCTCGAGCAGGCGCATGACCAGCGCGTCGACTTCGGCGGGGATGCTGGGGACCAGCGTTGCCGGCGAGTTGGCGTGCTCGTAGAGGTGCGCGGCGATGGTGGCGCCCACGCCGTCGCTCACGAAGGGCGGCCGTCCGGTCAGCACGTGGTAGAGGATGCAGCCGAGCGCGTAGATGTCGGCACGCGCGTCGACGTTGCTGGCGCCGTGGCACTGCTCGGGCGCCATGAACGCGGGCGTGCCCATGATCTGGCCGTTGGAGGTCGACGAGGTACCGCCGCCGAAGAGCGTCTCGGTGGCCAGCTTGGCGATGCCGAAGTCGAGGACCTTCAGGCGCACGCCGCCGGGCGCGTCGGCGTCCGGCACCAGGATGATGTTCTCGGGCTTGAGGTCGCGGTGCACCACACCCGACGCGTGCGCCGAGGCCATCGCCGCGGCGATCTGGTGAGCGATGGCCAGCGCCTCCGAAACCGGCAGCGGGCCGCGCTGGTCCACTGCATCGGCGAGCGTCTCGCCCACCAGCAGCTCCATCACGATGTACGCGCTGCCCGACTCGGAGTAGCCGAAGTCGAAGACCTCGGTGAGCCCGATGTGGCGCATCTTGGCGGCCGCGCGCGCCTCGTTGAAGAAGCGCTTCACCGCCTCGGGCACGTTCGACATCTCCTTCAGCAGCACCTTCACCGCCGCGCGCTTGCCGAGCAGAATGTGCTCGCCCTCGAACACCTCGCCCATGCTGCCGTGCCCGATGGACCGGATGAGCCGGTAGTTGCCGAGGGACGTGCCGAGAAGGCTACTGACGTACTCCATGCAGCGATCACATCCAACCCTCGTGCCAAGCCCCGGTTTGCGCTGGAACGGCGCGTCCGCCTGGGCCGGCACGAGGCTTGTAGGTCTCGCTTTACGATGCGCACCGCGGCTCTTGTCTTCCTTCTTCTGACCTCCGCCTGTTATGCGCCAACTTATGAAGATTGCGCGCTTTCTTGCATCTCGGCGTCAGGCTGCCCCGAGGGCCTGAGCTGCGACGGGCGCGGCTGGTGCCGGCTCTCGGCGGATCGGCCCGCGTGCGCGGCCGGCACGAATCCCGATGCGTCTCCGGACCTTGCCGACGCCCATCCACAGGGCGGGCGTGACGGCGGTCTCCCGTGCGTGTGCGACCCGATGCAGCAGACCTGCTGCGACGACGGTGACACCTGTGATCTCCTCCCACCTGACCACACACCCATGTGTCGCGAGGTTACGCACTCGGGGACGCAAGGCTTGTCGTGCGTCGCCGCCACACACTGCGCGCAGGCGCACAGCTGCGTCGATGATCCAGCGCCCGGTTCGGAGGGCACCTGCAAGCAGTTCTGCGACACGGACGACGACTGCACGGGCAGCGCGGGCAGTCTGTGCGAGCCGCGCGTCGGCACGACGCTGCAGCGCGTGTGCACGACCGGCTGCGTCCCGGTGGACGCGGCGGGCTGCGCGGGCGACTTCACCTGCGTCATCGCTTACGAGGGCACGGGCGGCGCGCGCGCTTGGACCGACTGCCGGTTGAAGGGCGACGGCAAGCAGGGCGACCTCTGCACCGACCACGACGACTGCAAGCGCGGGCACTTCTGCCGCGCCAACTTCGGCCTCGACACCTGCGTCGAGTACTGCGTGAAGGAGGGCGAGAACACCTGCCCGAGCGGCACCAGCTGCAAGCAGCTCGACGGCGACAACGTCCTCGTCGGCGGCGTCGAATACGGCTACTGCGGTATCTAGAGTGGGCCGAGCTCAGCGCGCCGATTGCTGCCGCGCCTGCCGGAAGACCTCCAGGTCGCTCGCGACGCGGCGCATGAGCACCTCGAGGCCCCACTCGCGTGCCACCCGGCCGCGCTCGGCGGCCGCGGCCTGGAAGAACTTCTGCCGCTCGCCGTCGCTCCAGTGCACGAGCTGCGTGCCCTGCTTCTTCATCGCCTCGACCGAGCGCGAGGCCTCGGCGCGCCACGAGCGGGTCAACCGCACGCCCCACTTCTGACCGACGGCGCGGATGGCGCGCTGCGCGTCCTCGGGCAGCTTGTCGAAGACGTCCTTGCGGATCACCATCGCGCCGCACAGGAAGGTGACGGGCATGTCGCTCATGTACCGGCTGTACTTGGTGAGCCCCATGGCGATGACCGCGAGCGGCGGGTAGAGCCACAGGTCGATCTTCTTGTCGTGCAGCCAAGTGTGCAGCTCGCCCAGCTTGGTGGCGTCGGTCTTGATGCCGAGCGCGTGGGCCGCGGTGATGGTGTGCTGATCGTCGCTCCACAGCCAGAGCCGGCGCTTCTTCAGCTCCTCGAAGGTGTCGATTCGCGTCGAGCTGTGGATGTAGTTGAAGCCGGCCTCCGCCCAGGTGAGCATGACCAGGCCCTCGCGCTCGAAGTACTTCACGAACTCGTCCTTGTAGCGATTCTCCAGGTAGTCGATCTCCTCGTAGTTCTGGAAGAGCCCCGGGTAGATCCAGACCTTCATCTCGGGCACCAGGTAGGGCAGGCCGATGCCGGTGAAGGCGACGCCCTCGAGCTTGCCATCGGGATCCATGAGCGTGGCGGCCATGGCCTTCTCGTCGCCCACGCGCGCGCCCATGAACCACTTGAAGCTCACCTGGTCGTTGGAGAGCCGCTCGATCTCCTTGGTCATGGCCCGGAGATCCTTGGCGAATCGGCTGCCCTCGGGGGCCACCGTGCCGACCCGGATGACCGTCTGCGCGCGCGCTGCCGTCGCGCCGCCGAAGACCGCGAGCAGGGAAAGCAACAGCCCGATGCTGCGTGCGCGAGTACGCGATGAACCGCCCATGACACCCCCCGATGCGAGCGACGGCAAGACGCCGAGCCTCCACATCTTATCCGTGAAAGGGAAGCCCCGGCAATGGCGGCATGGCGGCGATAGGCGCGCTGGGCGTGGGCTGGGCGCGCCGGCTTTTGGAGTCGGCCCGCTTGTACGCTTTCGGGGTCGCCCCTAACATTGAAGGCTCGCTGAGAGAACACCATTGCCCAGCAGCGACAAGCCCGGTTCGAGAGGAGCGAGTGGTTCGGGGGGTACGGGCGCATCGCGTCCCGACCGCGCCACCGGCTCGCCTTCGTCGTCGGCTTCGTCGTCGGCTTCGTCGTCGCCTTCGTCGTCTGGGCCGATTCCACGGCCGCCGGTCCTGCCGCCGGGCGCCGATCGCCGCTCCACCGATCCCGCGCTGCCGGTGCGCAACAGCGATCCGGCGCTGGCGCGCGGCCAGGATCCCACGCTCGTCGGCGATCCGTTCGAGTCGCGCCTGGCCGGCTACGAGCCCAAGACGCGCGCGCGGCCCGACGCGGCCACGCCGCCACCCGCCAAGCTGGTCGCCGGCCGCTACGAGCTCCGCCAGCTCATCGGCGAGGGCAGCATGGGTCGGATCTTCCTCGCCGAGCAGGTCTCGGTGGGCCGGCGCGTCGCCATCAAGATCATCAACCGCGAGTTGTCGGCGAAGTTCGACACCATCGCGCGCTTCCAGCAGGAGGCGCGGCTGCTCGCGAGCGTCAAGAACGAGCACATCGTCGACATCTACGACATCGGCGAGACCGAGACCGGCGATCCGTTCATCGCCATGGAGTACGTCGACGGACCATCGCTGGCGCAGACGCTGCGCGAGCACGGGCCCATGGAGCCCGCGCGCGTCATCCGGCTGCTCTTGCAGGTCGCGAGCGCGCTCGCCACCGTGCACGAAGCGGGCGTCGTGCACCGCGATCTCAAGCCGGCGAACATCGTGCTCTTGCGGCTCGCGGCGGGCGCCGAGCTGGTGAAGATCCTGGATTTCGGCCTCGCCAAGGTGCTCTCCGATCGCGAGGCCACCGGCCGGCTCACGCGCACCGGCACGATTGTCGGCACGCCCGAGTACATGTCGCCCGAGCAGGTCGCCGGCGGTCACGTCGATCACCGCGCCGACATCTACGGCTTCGGCTGCACCGCGTACGAGATGGCCTCCGGGCAGCCGCCGTTCACCGGTGCCGAGGTCGCGACGCTCTACAAACACATGCACGAGCCGGTGCCGCCGCTCAGCAAGCTGCGGCCGGGCCTGCCGCTGCCGCTCGCGCGGGTGATCCACCGTTGCCTGGAGAAGCAGCCCAAGGATCGCTACCCGAGCGCGCGCGAGCTGCACGCGGCGCTCGTCCACGCCGCCGACGAGAGCGGCATCGCGCGCGCCGAGCTGCGCGCGCCGCGCAGCGGTATCGACCAGGCACCCGACGCCAGCTGGCTGACCGGCAGCGTGCCGCTGCCGCCGCGCCGCCGGCGCCGCGAGGTCGTGCTCATCGCCGCGACCGCGCTGGTGCTCGGGCTCATCGGCGGCGTGCTGGTGGATCGCGCGCTGGGCGGCGGTGGCGACGGCCCGCCCGCCGGCGCCAGCACAGGTGCCGGTGCCTCACCGGCGGTGCCCGTGGCGCCTGGGCGGGGCGTGCTGCTCGTGACCACCGTGCCGGCGGGCGCCGAGGTCAGCGTCGAAGGCGCTGCGCCGGGGCCGAGCCCGTTCGTGGCCCGCGACCTGCCTCGCGGCACGCAGCACGTGAAGGTGCGCGGGCGCGGCTGGATGCCGCAGGACCAGGACATCGAGATCGCCGGCGGACAGCTCACCGAGCTGGTGGTCAAGCTCGAGCGGCCGCGCTACGCGCTGCGCATCGAGAGCCACCCGTCGGGGGCGACCGTCACGCTCGACGGCAAGGAGCTCGGCGAGACGCCGCTCGACGCGTCGCTGACCCAGCTCGAGTTCCACGAGCTCAGCTTCCGCCGCGACGGCTACCGCGCTCGCGACATGTTCCTGGCGCCCGACCACAAGGAGCCGCGCCTCGAGGTCACGCTGAACCCGGTGCTCCTGCACTCGGGCTCGGTGATCGTGAACAGCGAGCACCCGGGGCGCGTCATCGTCGACGGACAGGACACCGGCGAGTGGACACCGACCGGCGAGCTGCAGCTCACGCCCGGCCGGCATACCATCGAGCTCGTCGATAACCTGAACCTACGGCGCAAGATCACGGTGAACATCGTGCAAGGCGCGCTGGTGAACGTCGACGTGCCGGCCCCGAAGGGAACCCCGTAGCCGTCGACGTGATCCGGAGTGCCGTCGTCCAACATGCGCTTTTCGCCTGGGCCATCGCCGGTGTGAGTTGGTGTAGTCTGGCCCGGCCATGCCAGGCCTGACCATCGTAGGAAGCGGGCGCTATAACCCCGGTACCCCGGTCTCGAACGACGCGCTCGCGCGCGTCATGGACACCACCGACGAGTGGATCAAGCAGCGCACCGGGATCGCGCAGCGTCACTTCGCGCCCGAGGGCGTGGGCGCGAGCGATCTAGCCGTCGAGGCGGCGCGCCGCGCGATCTGGTCGGCGGGCCTCGAGATCACCGATATCGACTACATCATCTTCGCGACCATGACGCCGGACTACCTGTTCCCGGGCTCCGGCGGCCTGCTCGGCGCCAAGCTGGGCATCCCCGGCGTGCCCGCGCTCGACATCCGCCAGCAGTGCGCGGCCATGCCGTTCGCGTTCCAGGTGGCAGACGGCCTGGTCTCGGCGGGCGCGGCCACCACCGTGCTGCTGGTCGGCGCCGAGGCGCACGCGGGCTTCATGCCCTGGGAAGACTGGGAGATCCTCGAGGGTGACGGCAGCCACGGCAAGCCGCCCTCGGCGATCGCGCGCGATCGCGCGACCCGCCACCGCGGCCTGGCCGTGCTGTTCGGCGACGGCGCGGGCGCGCTGGTGCTGCGCAAGCACGCCGACGCGGCGACCGGCAGCGGGCTCATCGGTGCGCTGGTCAAGACCGACGGCCGCGCCGCCAAGCACATCTACATCGAGGGTGGTGGCTTCCGCCGCCGGCCCTACTGGTCATCGACCATGTTCGAGGAAGAGATGCACATCCCGCGCATGGAGGGCCGCGACCTGTTCAAGATCGCGGTCACCCGTCTGCCCGAGGTGGTGCGCGAGCTGTGCGCGCGTCACAGCGTCGCGCTGACCGAGGTCGACTGGTTCCTGGCCCACCAGGCCAACGACCGCATCAACGGCGCCGTGCGCGACGCGCTCGGCCTGCCCGCCGAGAAGGTGCCCTCGAACATCGCGCGCTACGGCAACACCTCGGGCGCGACCATCCCGATCCTGTTCGACGAGCTGCGCGAGCAGGGCCGCGTGAAGCCCGGCCAGCTGCTGTGCTTCCTGGCGCTCGGCTCCGGGCTGCACTGGGGCGCGGCGCTCATGCGCCTCAGTGCAGCCCGGAGCCGAGCGCCAGGAAGCACAGCAGCTGGCCG